>JANMWU010000150.1:0-2231 GCA_031380785.1 Gemmatimonadaceae bacterium | reverse complement strand
CGAATGGATATTTGCGCATGCAGAGCCATGTGATGAAGCAACTTCCGCTGCCGCCGGCTTTTTCGCGATTTGCGGAAGCTGCGCGCGAAACGGCGCCAGCGCTCGATCTGTTGCCGGCATGACGACTCCGTTCGATGCCGCGATCTGACGCTACACCTTCGGCAACGCATACCCCGCCCGATAGTTCGCCTTCATCATCGCTGTCGCTTCCGCGTCGCCCTTGAACGCATTCGCACCAGCGTCCCAGAAAATCTTGCGCCCGGTGCGCAGCGCGATGTTGCCCATGGAGGCGTTGATCGCCGCCACGCTGCCCGTATCGATACCGCACTTGAGCCCCGACGCGTCGTTCTTGCGGATCGCGTCCACGAAATTCACGGTGTGCCGGTCGAGAATTTCTTCGTTGTTGTACTGAACCGGCATCCCCGGTGTCTTGAACTGCCGGATGCCATTCTCGGTGGTCGTTTCGGGAATCACTTCCCAGCCGCCGCGATTGACCACCAGCGTGCCGTTGTTGCCGATGAAGGCGATGCCTTCGGGCTTGTTGTATGGACCACCATCAATGCCGGTGGCGTGTTCCCACAGCATGTTGAAGCCATCGTATTCGAACACGGCCTGCAGCGTGTCGGGCGTCTCCGACGCATCGTCGGGATAGGCGAACTTGCCGCCGCTGGCGATCACCGATTTCGGCGCGGTGGCGTTCATGGCATACAGCGCGATGTCGATTTCGTGCACGCCCCAGTCGGTCATCAGGCCGCCGGCGTAGTCCCAGAACCAGCGGAAGTTGAAGTGGAAGCGATTCGGATTGAACGCGCGCTTCGGTGCAGGGCCAAGCCACATATCGTAGTTCACGCCGGCCGGCGGCGCGGAATCAGGCTGCACCGGCACCGGCTTCATCCAGCCCTGATACGCCCAGACTTTCACCAGCCGGATCCGACCCAGCTTGCCTGATCGCACGTGGTCGATCGCAGTGGCGTAGTGGGTGCCGCTGCGCTGCCACTGGCCCACCTGAACCATTTTGCCATAGCGACGGGTGGCCGCCTGCATCAGCTGACACTCTTCGATCGTATGCGCGATCGGCTTCTCCACGTACACATGCTTGCCCGCGCTCAGTGCATCGATCATCGCCATGCAATGCCAGTGATCGGGCGTTCCGACGATCACCGCGTCGATTTCCTTGTTCTCGAGCATCCGGCGATAGTCATCGTACATGCGCGCGGCGTTACCGCGCAGCAGCTTTACGTCGCCGACGCGTTCGGTGAGCACGCCGCGATCGACGTCGGCGATGGCGACGCAATTCACGCCGGGGATTTTCAGGTGCGATCGCATGTCGGACCAGCCCATGCCTTTGGCACCGATGACGCCGAAGTTCACCTGGTCGGAAGGGGCAACCCGCGTGCGTCGCAGCTCGGTCGATGCCGCGGCAAGGGGCATGGCGCCGGCGAGCGATGCGCTCGCGGCTACGGCGGCTGATTGCTTGATGAACGTGCGGCGTGAGCTGGACACGGCAGGTCGGGATGCGAGGGCGCTGGCAGTGATGACGCAGAACGGCAGGCGTACAATCCGGCTCGGGCCGCAGATAGTCAATGCGTTCCGCGAGCTGGAGCGGCCGGCACGCGCCGGATAGCTTCCACGATTCGCTTCGGGAGCCAGATGCGTCGTCTTGTGTTTGCCAGTCTCTGTGTCGCCGCCTGCGCGCGTCCGGCTCAACGTCCGCCTCAGACTCCAGCGTCAAGCGTCGCGCGCGGTCCGTCGCGAATGCAGGTCGACAGCTTCGTCCGCACTGTGCGCGACCTGGCGGCTTGGGCGATCGTGACGCCTGCGGCACACATTCCGGTTGGTGGGCTGCAGGATGCGACAGGCACCGTGTCGAGTGTGACGGACAACGCCGGCACGCAGCCGGTGCCGACGCCGGACACGATCGTGAGCAGCTTCCGCGACTTGCTCAGCGCGGCCGCGCGGCGGCAGAAATCAACCGCTGCCGGCTTGGGCTATCTGGTGCAGCGCATTCCGCCCGGCGGCAAGTCGGCCGTGAATGCCGTGCTGGTGGAAGTCGAGTCGGTGTCGGGCTATCGCGCCGATGTGCTTTGGCCGTATACGCGCAATGAGTTCGGTGAGCCGCAGTTCGCGCGATCGTATGTGCTGCCGGGGTCAATGCGCGTGTTTGGGGTGGACCTGAATACGCCTGGTGCGCCGCGGCGATAGTTGTCGGCCCTGAATGAGTGCAATGCCGC
>JANMWU010000129.1:0-3384 GCA_031380785.1 Gemmatimonadaceae bacterium | reverse complement strand
CGCCTCGCGACTCCCATCCTGCCCGACGCCCATGGCCACCTCGATTTTCACCTCCGGTTCGTCGGCGGCAGCGCAGACCGCCGCCCCCGCCCGCGACCTGCCACTGCATCTGACCGCCGTCGTGGTCGGTGCCACCAGCATCCTGCTCGGCCTGATCTGGGACATCTCGTGGCACATGACCATCGGCCGCGACACGTTCTGGACGCCGGCCCACATGATGCTCTACTTCGGTGGCACACTCGCCGGCATTTCGTGCGGCATCCGCGTGCTGGCGAATTCGTTCTGGCAGCGCGACCGTCATGCGGCCGACGGCGTGCGGCTGTGGACGTACTTCACCGGTCCGATTGGTGGCTGGATCTGCATCTGGGGCGCATTCGCGATGCTCACGTCGGCGCCCTTCGACGACTGGTGGCACAATGCCTATGGCCTCGACGTCCAGATCCTCAGCCCGCCGCACGTCGTGTTGCTCTGCGGACTGCTGGGTATTCTGATCGGGGCGCAGACGATGGCGGCGTCAGCGCAGAATACGGAAGGTGAGTCGACGACGCGGTCGACGGTCGTTGCGTTCGCGAGCGGCGTGCTGTTGACGCTGGCCGCGATCGCGGTGACCGAATACAGCGACGTCGAGATCATGCATCGCACGCTGTTCTTCACGGTCACCGGCGGCGTCTTTCCATTGTTTCTCGTCTCCGCGTCGCGCGCATCACGGTTGCGGTGGCCGGCGACGGCGACGGCGCTGTTCTATATGGCGATCATGGCCGTGCAGGTGTGGATCCTGCCGCTCTTTCCGGCCACGCCAAAGCTCGGACCGATTGGGCATGACGTGACGAGCATGGTGCCGATGCACTTCCCGCTGCTGCTCGTCGCGCCGGCACTGGCGGTCGATCTGGTGCTGCGCCGGATGGCGCATCGGAATGTCTGGCTGACGTCGCTCGTGCTCGGATTCTCGTTCGTGGCGGCATTCGCGATCGTGCAGTGGCCGTTCGCCTCGTTGCAGGCCACGGAGATTGGTCGGCACCCGTTCTTCGGCGGAGGCTTCGCACCCTACAATGCGCCGGCGGATTTCATCGTCGGTCCGCGGGGATTCTGGACCGACGATGGCGGTACGTCGGTGACGCTGTTCGGTATTGTCACCTGGTCAGTGCTCGCGGCAGCAATTTCGTCGCGCATCGGGTTGGCGTGGGGTGGTTGGCTGCGCGATGTGAAGCGATGAGTGCACTTCCGATGCGTCGACGCGTGGTGTCGCTGCTCGCGCTGGTCGCCATCTGGTTGACGGGCAGTGCACATGTCGGCAGCACGATCGTCGTGCAGGACGGCACTGCGGGGCCGTACGGTCTGCGCGTACTCGTGCGCCCACCAGCGGTGATTCCGGGGCTGGTTGATGTCGTGATCCGCACGACGACACCGAACGCTCTGCCAACCGCCGTCACGTTGCAACCGGCGATCTGGCGTTACGGGACCAAGGGCGCGCCCGCGCCGGAAAACGCCGTTGCGGTACCGGGCGAGCCTGGCACGTTTCAGACGCAAGTCTGGATCATGAGCAGCGGATCGTATGCGCTCCACATCGCCGCCAGCGGCCCCGCCGGCAAAGGTGAATTCATCGTGCCGTACACCAGCGTCGCATCCGCCACACTGGGCATGCCGAATTGGCTCGGCTGGGTACTGGCGGCGCTCGGGGCATTTCTCGTGTTCGGTCTGGCGTCGCTCATCGGGTCCGCATCGCGTGAAGGCACCTTGCCCATCGGAGCCGCGCCCAATTCCGCGCGACTGCGGCGTGCGCGATTCGCGACCGGCATCGCGGGCCTGATCGCGGGCACGCTGATGTTCGGCGGCTGGACGTGGTGGAACGCCGTGGAACGCGACTATCGCAATTCGCTGTTCCGGCCGATTCCTTCTGAAGCGCATGTCACCGCTGGCCCGCAGCGCACACTCACGCTGCACATCACCGACACGACGTGGCGACTGGTCAAGCCCGGCGAGCGGCTGCGTGTCGGACGCAGTTCGAACATGACGCCGCTGATGCCCGATCACGGCAAGTTGATGCACATGTTTCTGGTGGCCGCGGGCGGCACCGGTGCGGTGGCGCATCTGCATCCGGTGCGCACCGATGAGCGCACCTTCGTGACGCCGGTGGCGGCGATTCCCGCCGGCAGGTATTGGCTGTATGCCGACGTGGTGCACGAGAGCGGCGCGGCGCGCACGATGGTCGACACGGTCGAAGTACCGGCGGGCGATGCCACGCCGAGCGATGCAGATGATGCGGTGGCGTTGTCACCGGCGAATGTGACCGCTGGACCGGTGACGCTGCCTGACGGCATGCACATCGCGATCACCGTGGAAGGCACGCCGGTCGTTGGTCGCGACGTGGTGTTCCACACGCATCTCACGAACGCCGATGGGTCGACGGCAACTCTGCTGCCGTGGCTTGGCATGGCCGGCCACGCGATGCTGCTGCGCACGGACGGCGCGGTGTTCATGCATCTGCATCCGTCGGGCACCGCCTCAATGGCCGCGCAGGATCGGCTCGCGCGCCGCGAGGCGGGCGACACGGCGATGCACGGCGACTCGCAGCCGATGGACATGGCGGCGATGCATATGTCTCCGGTGCCCGGCGACGTGCGCTTCCCCGTCGCGTTCCCGTCAGCCGGGGCGTATCGCGTGTTCGTGCAGGTGCTGACGGCGGATCATCAGTACCGCACCGCCGTGATCGCGCTCACGGTGCCCTGAGCCGCTGCGCGCGAGATGTGCAGTCGCACCCCGGCGGCTTTCACTCGATCAGCGCGACGCGCTTACGGCACGACCGGCTTCGGTGCCGTCTGTCCCGCCGCTGTCCACGTATTGTTCGCCCGCGTGATATCTGGGATGCGGTTTTCCGGATCGATCTCCAGCTTCGCCAGCATCTTGCCCACGAAGTTGTAACGCCGGATGTATCGCACGCTGTTCGTGCTCCAGACTTCCGCCGGATAGGTGTAGTCCTCCGTCGAACCATCCGTGAATGTGAAGCGCGCGCGAATCGGCAGCACGCCGCGTTCGCGATTGCCAAAGGCCACGATCACGTTGTTCGTGTCGCCCGACTGACGCGTGATCACGGTATCCACCGCCTGATCGTAGCGCGCGTTCTCCGCAAACCAGCCGCGCCAGAACCAGTCGAGGCGGCGACCGCCCACATCTTCCATGGTGCGGAAAAAGTCCGAGGGCGTGGGATGCTTGTACGCCCAGCGGCGGATGTAGGTGCGGAATGCGTCGTCGAACGCCTCCGGACCCATGATCTCCTGACGCAGCAGCTGCAATCCGGCACTCGGCTTCACGTACGCGGCGATGCCGAGCAGCCGCGGATCGATGCGATCCGGGCCCATCACGATCGGGCCTCCGATTCCGGCACGC
>JANMWU010000096.1:0-5227 GCA_031380785.1 Gemmatimonadaceae bacterium | reverse complement strand
ATCGGCGGAAGTGCGTCGCCGCGCCGTGCGCGGCTTTCTGATTGAACCGGGGGCATTCGCGCACGTCGACAAGCTGCTGCAGGCGCTGGAGCGCGAGACCGAGCTCGATGTACAGATCGAATTTCTTTACGCGCTCGGCACCCTCGCCACGCCGGATGCGGTGCAGAAGCTGATCCGGCTCTGCTCGAGCGATGGTCGCTACCGGCCGGCGGACTTCCGCATCGCCGCTGCCGAGGCGCTGGCATCGGCGCGTCTTGGTGCGGCGGTGCCGTTGCTGCGCGCGATGCTCAAGGATCCCGATATCCATGCGCGCGCCGCAGCGCGCCACCTGATCCGCGCTGTGAGCTGAGGCGCTTTCCAGCTCACAGCTTCAGCACACACGGTCAGAAGATCAAACCAAACGTGATCGGGAAGGCCTGAATCGATTTCGTATTGATCAGGCCCTGATCCTTGGTGTACACGTTCTGTATGCGCGTCTCGACGAAGCCGGCGATACGGCCCATGCGGAACGAGATTCCAGCGCCGCCATCGAGACCGATTTTCGTGACGTTAAAGGTGCTGTCGCCGCCGCCGAAGTTGGTCGCCGCGTCGCGAATATTGAACGCGCCCACACCGGCGAGGATGTACGGCTTGACTGGACCCGGCAGCAGATCGAACCGCAGCGATGCGATTCCGCCGAGCTGCGTGCGGGTGTTGCCCAAGGTCTCCTCGCCGAAGCCGGAGCGCGCCTTGCCGAACTTCATGTGCGCCACGTCAGCGCCGATTCGGAGGGCGGGCAACCCCGGCAAGAGGCGGAGCAGCAGGAAGGCCTGGCCCGTCGCGCCTGTGAGCACATCCTGAAACCGGGCGTTCGTGCGCGGCACGATTGCGCCGCCACCGAGGCCGATCGTCAATCGGCGCTGGCCGTACTCCGCACCTGCCATTCCCTGGGCGGCGACGGTGGATACCGAGACAGCGGCGGCGACGGCAACGACGGCAAGGCGGCGAAGCATGTGGCGCTCCTGGGAGGGGTGTATCCCGGAGTGACGCTGCCATGAGCGATCTATTCTCGCACCCGCCTCAAAAGAAATAGCGCCGCCACCCCGTCACGTCCTTCCGGCGCATTCGCCACATGATCGCCAGCCCGGAGACGGTCAGCGCCACCAGCGCCAAGGCCCAGAACATTGCGCCGACCAGTCCCCCGTCGCCGAAGGCCTCGCCGCTGTGCAGACGCATCAGGAACGGTTTATCGGCGTACGCTTCGGTGCGAATCAACGTGCCGGTGTTGGCGTTCACGACGAACTTCCGGTCCTCGCCGCCAGTCGGTTTGCCAGTGAAAATGGTGACCGTCGGTTCCTTGCCCTTCAGCTGAATTTCGACTTTGTCGATCGGCGCGCCAGCCGACTGCGCCGCGACGACGGCGAGCGCCTGCGCCACCGGACCCGTGACATTGAGCGGCATCGCCACGGTGACGGGGCTCACCAGATCGCGCGTGGCTTCGCGCAGCGCTTCGTCGTCGCCAAAGAATTCGGTTACGGCCAGCAGAAATCCGGTGCACGCGGCGAAGAGCAGGAACAGCGCCGCCGGCAGTCCGATCCATCGGTGCCAGCGTCGCCAGAAAGCAGGAGTCATGACCGGTTTGTGGGAGAGTCGTGTGTGATGACGAATTGCGCGCCGACGCAATGATACCGTCGCCGCTTCAGCGACCGCCGGCAACAAGCCATGATTCGAGCACTTCGCGCGCTGCGGCGTAATGCGCGAGCAGTCGCGGGTGATCGACGCCGGCATAGCCGATCGCGAGTGCTTCGTCGGCGACGCCGAGCGCGCGGACCAGATCGCGCGCCGCCGCGAGCTTCGCCGACGGTTCAGTGCTGCCGATATGATCGATCCACACCGGCGCCGTGTGCGCGTAGGCGTACGACGACATGCCCGGCCAGCCACGTGTGGCAGGGCCACTCACGCGGGCCGCAATCCAGCCGCCGATTGGCAGTGAAACACTGCCGGTGAAGTGCTTCGATCCCGGCGCTGCGAACGCTGGCAATCGCTCGGCAACAGCGCCGTTGACGACAATCTCGATGGTGTCGATCGGCACCGCCGTGTGCACGTCGAGCTGCCACGTCTGTTTGCCGGTGCCACGACTCACGACCTGGCCCGGACCGGCCCGCGCGACGTGAAAGTCGAGCATCGGTCCGGTGGAGACAAAACTGCGGCCGGCTTTGAGCGCCGCGAAGTAACTGCCTGCGTCCGACGGTCGATCAGGATGCACGTACACACGCGTCGTACCGATCGCCATCGTGTGATACAGGTTGTTCATCACATCGGTGCCGGCGTTGATCGCCATCGGAATGCCGACGTTGAGCACGCGATACCACAGATCAGCGGTGCCTCTCTCATCACTCCAGAGACAGGCCAGTTCAATCGCGTCGATGTTGCCCTGCACCGCGTCCGCGACGAAGCCAATCGGAATGCCGCGCATCGCCGTTGACGACGCGAACGGCGACTCGCGCGACACCGGATGCACATACGTGCTGATGCCACCGTGCTGACGCGAGAAGGCGAGTGGCTCGGCGTTCGTGCGATCGTCGCGCGAGTGCACGTCGTAGCCCGGGCCCCAGATCCACGGCCAGAACAAACCGTCGGTGTTGATCAGCCCCACGTGGCCGAAGAAGTGTGCGCGCACCTCCTGTGACCAGACGATCCACGGTTTCGCATTGGTGCGACGGAATCCAAACAGCGGCTGATCCTCGAACCGCTGCGACAGGTTCGCGAGCATCGGCGTGAGCACGTCGAGGTCCTCGGCCTGCCCCATCGGAATCAGCGTCGACGGATCGAGATGATACGGACCGCCGTAGTTCAGATGAAAGTGATGTTCGCCGCTGAGCCACCCGTTGGCGCGCGCATCCCACTCTTTCGTCAGTATGAGCGACACCGTACGCGTCTCGCCAGGCGACAGGTGCACGCGCTGGTTCACCGTCGGAGTGGCCAGTCCCTGCACCGCCGCGACGTCAACATCGCCAGCGGGCACAGTCACCGTTGCACCACCGGTGCTGTAGAAGAACGCGATACCGTTCTGCCCATCGAACCGCACCTGACCGCTGTCGGGAACCACCGGATGCCCATCGGCTGTCGTGAGCGCGAGGCGTGCGGCGACAAGCGCAGCGCCCGGCGCCATTCTGGTGACTATTCGCAGCGTGGCGGTGGGCGTGCCCCAGTTCCACGATTTCACGTTCACCGTCTGCGCCGATCCCCCGCCGGAGGGAATCCTGTGCAGCTGCATGCGCTGCTGCGCATCGGCGGCCGAGAACCAGATTGCGGCACCGTCGTGGCTGAAGGCAGGTGCGAGCGGGATGATGCGCGGATCACGCAGGATCTCGACCGACTCGCCCGCCTTCTGCGTGCCGCTTGCGCGCAGTTCGTACCCCGTCTGTGTGGGCCACGATAATACCATCATGCGACCATCAGGGCTGACGGCGCCGCGCGTCATCGAGAGAATGTTGCCGGTGGCCAGCGGCTGATCGTCGCTGCCATCCAGCATCCGGCGACGGATCTGATCGGCGCCGCCGCGCGTCTTGGCCAGAT
This sequence comes from Gemmatimonadaceae bacterium, assembly GCA_031380785.1. Classification (GTDB taxonomy): domain Bacteria; phylum Gemmatimonadota; class Gemmatimonadetes; order Gemmatimonadales; family Gemmatimonadaceae; genus JACMLX01. The sequence goes on along the minus strand of JANMWU010000096.1, from coordinate 1,669 downwards.
AGATCAGAGCCTTGCCATCCGGCGTCGGCATCGGCTGCAATTCGTTGGTGCCGACGGTGGTGGTGAGCCGCGTCTTCGTACGTGTCGTGAGATCGATGCGCCAGAGATCGAGATCGCCAAGTGCCGCGGAGCTGTAGTACAGTGCCGTGCCGTCGGTGCTGAACGCCGGATCGAGCACCACGGCGGAGTCGGTGACGATACGTGACTCGGCGCCGGCCGCGATGTCGAGCAGTACGATTGACAGTCTGCGACCGTCGTCGCGGACGAAGGCAATTCGCGTCCCATCACGACTCCATGCCGGCCGCGAATCCATCCCGCTGCTGTTCGTGATGCGCGTCGCGACGCCGGTGCCTGTGTCGAACATCCAGAGCCACCCGCGCGATGCGAACGCAATCCGCCGACCGTCCGGCGCGGGCGCGGGATCCATCGGGCCGTTCGTGAGGGTCGGGAGCTCGTAGCCTTCGAGATACACGTGGTGCGACAGGCCGGCGACGAGCGGGTAGCGGTTGTTCCACTGTGCGTGCAGCGCCGTCGCACCGAGCATCAGGAGGGCGGCGCTGATCGCGCATCGCCGTGCGAAAGTCACGGAACCCTTACGACGAGCGCTGTCCCGGCATACTTCGGCAGTGACACGTTGCGAACGCGCACGACTCGGCGTTTGCCGCGCGATGGCCACGTGACTTCAACGTCCACCGGCTGCATGCGCGCGAAGCCGAAGTTCACCGGCATGTCGCTCTGTGCGTTATACCCTGATCCGGTATCGACCAGCCGCGTGCCGAGCAGCGTTTTCGTCCCCGCTGCAAACACGCGAACTTCGGCGCCGGCGCGGGTCGCGTGCCCACGCCCGTCGAGCACCCGCACCGCCAGCGAGCGTCGCGCGGCGGCGGAATCGAGATCATTGCGCAACACGTAGTGCATCCCGGTGGCCTGCGCGCCGGCAAGCGCGAGATCCAGATCGCCGTCACGATCGATGTCGAACCAGAGCACCCCGTGATCGGCCTGCAGCGCCTTGACGTTGTCGGGCGTCACGTCCATGAACTTCCCGCCAGCGTTGCGAAAGAGAAAATCCGGATAGCTGGTGCCGCCAGTGACCGTACCGTTCACGTACATGTCGAGTGCGCCGTCGTGATCAAAATCGGCGAAGGCGCAGGTGTCGTATCGTCCATCGGCGTTGATGCCCCACGCCGCCGACACATCGGTGAACGTGCCGTTGCGCTTCAGGAACAGCCCGTTCGGCCCGTAGTTCGCGAAGAAGAAATCGAAGTGGCCATCGCCGTCGACATCAGCGGCACAGGGACGCACGCTGCCGTTAGTGGCGAGTTTCGGTGTGCGTCCGCCCCATGCAACGCCCATCGATTCGGCGATGTCGGTGAAGTGGTTGCCGTCGTTGCGGAACAGCGCGTTCGCGTCGCCGTCCTGATTCGCTACCAGCAGATCAAGGTCACCATCCTCGTCAGCGTCTACCCACAGTGCGCCGACACTCTTGCGGGTGTCCGCGAGGCCGACGCTGTCTGCCATCTCGACGAAAGTGCCGTTGGTATTGCGGAACAGCATGTTTGGCCTGTCCCTGAACATCACCGACAGATCGAGATCGCCGTCGCCATCGAAGTCGATGAAGCTGAGCTGGCGCACAGCGCCGGTTGCCACACTCAGCCCAGCGGCCGCAGTG
>JANMWU010000090.1:0-3204 GCA_031380785.1 Gemmatimonadaceae bacterium | reverse complement strand
ACGACGACGTTCACGTGGGCCAGCAGCGACCCCGCCGTGGCCACAATCGACGCCGCAACCGGCCTTGCCACGGGTATCGCACTCGGAACCACGAGCATCACCGCCACATCCGCGAATGGCGTCGTCGGCTCGGCACTGCTGACAGTCGCGGCAGCAGGCGATATCTCGTCAGTGAGTGTCGGTTCAGCGTCGATTCCGGTCGGCTTCCAGACCCAACTGTTCGGCACCGCGCGTGATGGCAGCGGCGCGGTAGTTACCACGACCTTCACGTGGTCAGTTGACGCGGCCGACGTGTCGAAAATGTCGGTCGACTCGAACGGAGTAATCACAGCCCTCGCCGGCGGTGGTGCGCGCATCATTGTCACGGCGCCGAATGGTGTGAGCGGGTCGAATGTGGTTACGCTCGAAACCCCGGTGGTCGCCAGCGCGAATGTGTATCGCAACAACGTGGAATTCGGCACGCCAGCCGACGGCAACAGCGCCGACGATTTTATCATTACGCGCCCGGAAGTCACAATCAGCTATAACCGCAATACAGGCGGGCCGAACTGGGTTTCGTACGCGCTGGATGCGGCACAATTCGGCGCCGAAGATCGTTGCAACTGCTTCACCAACGATCCGGCGGTACTGGCCGCAGGATTTCCTGTCATCCGCACTTCCGACTACACCAACGGCGGATACGATCGCGGCCACATGATGCGCTCGGCTGATCGCACGCTGACCAACTACGAAAACGCCACCACGTTCTATCTGTCGAATGTCGTGCCACAGACGGCCGACCTGAATCAGGGCGTGTGGGCGAGCCTCGAATTGTTCGTGGCCGATCTCGCGCGCGTGAGCAACAAGGAAGTCTATATCATCACCGGGCCGGCCTTCACCGGGCCTGCGCGCACAATCAAAAATGAAGGAAAAATCCGCATCCCGGACTTCACGTGGAAGGTCGTTCTCGCGCTGGATCGAGGCAAAGGCCTTGCCGATATCACCAGCTGGGACGATCTCGCGAATGCGCAACTGATCGCGGTGAGCATGCCGAATATCACCGGAGTTCGCAATGCAAACTGGCGCGACTATCAGGTCTCGGTGGACAGCCTGGAGTTGCTCACGGGATACAATTTCCTCTCACTGCTGCCGGACATGTTCGAGACCGCACTCGAAGCGGGCGATCGGCCGCCGGTAGCCAACCTGGCCGGCCCGTCCAGCGGCACCGAGGGAGATGTGCTGGCGTTTAGCGGTACTGGTTCCACCGATCCGGATGCGGGTGACGTGCTGTCGTATCGCTGGGACTTCGGCGACGGCACGACCGCCACTGGCGTCAGCGTGTCGAAGACGTTTGCGGACAACGGATCCTACGCAGTCCAACTCACCGTCACCGATCGCTTCGGATGGCAACGCGCGACGTCGAAGACTGTGACGGTGTCGAATGCCGCGCCAGTCGTGTCACTCGCGACGCCGTCGGGCACGTCGGTCGCTGCAAATGCCGGCTGGCTGGTGCAGCTGCGTTTCTCCGATGCTGGCGTTGCCGATGGGAACTGGCGGGTGACGATCGACTGGGGCGACGGCACCAGCTTGCAGGCGTTGCTCGCATCGCAAGCCACGATCACGCCACTGCAGCGCGGCAAGGTGTGGGCGTCGCCTGGCACCTATCCCGTGATCGTGACCGTCACCGACAAGGATGGTGGCACCGCTGCGCAACAACTCACCGTGACGGTTTTGCCATGATCACTCTCATCACCGCCTCGTTGCGCCGCACGCTCGTCTTCATCACTGCCTGCATCGCGTTCAGCGTACCGGCACACGCGCAGGTCACCATCGGCGCTCCGCAGACCACCAGCTTCGGTCCGTTCACACGCGGAGCGTCAGGATTTGCATCGTTCGGACAGTCGTTCACGTCACCGCTTCAATCCTCGACACTCACAAGCGTGGGCCTGTCGCTCTCGAACTTCAACAACGGTGGCGCGCTCAAGTTTGACGTCTACATCTACCTCTTCGATTCGGCGGCACGCAGGGTTGCGTCAACGGCCTTGTGGAGCGCGATCGGTGTAGCCGGGTCGTCCAACGACTTCGCCTTCGACACGCGAACATTCGCCACTGGCGGCCTTCAGCTGGGCGGTGGCTCGGCACTGCTGCTCTTCATCACCGCGGCGAACCAGAGTGTCAACCCGGTCGATGCCGCGAACCTGCTCGGTGTCAGCGACGCAGACTCGTACAGTGGCGGGTCGTTCTTCACGGCGTCCAGCGGCCTGTATGCAGACCTGTTGCAGCCAGGAGCCTTCACACTTGTGAACGGCGTGGCTGACGCAGCGTTCTCCGCGACTTTTCAGCTCAGCGCGCAGGTGGTGCCTGAGCCGGCGACAGCGCTGCTGATGGCCGTCGGACTGTTCACACTGATGTGTATCGCTTGCCGCCGACCGATTGTTCTGCGCAGATAAGCGCGCCCGCCAGCGGAGGGCTGTGCGTAGATAAGCGTGCGCGTTCGGTGGCGGCTCACGCGTTCCGGAACACCTGTCGTTGCGCGCCGAGGTGCTGCACGCGCAGATCGACAACATCGCCGGCGACGAGAAATGCCGGTGGCTTCATTGCCATGCCGACTCCGGGCGGCGTGCCGGTGGAGATCAGGTCGCCTGCCTCGAGCGTCATGAACTGCGACAGGTAGTGCACCAGAGTGTACGGATTGAAAATCATCGACGCCGTGCTGCCCGTCTGTCGCCGCACGCCGTTCACATCGAGCTCCAGAAACAGCGCATTCACATCGCCGATTTCGTCCGGGGTGACCAGCCACGGCCCGGTTGGCGCGAAGGTGTCGCACGACTTGCCTTTAGTCCACTGACCGCCGCGCTCGGTCTGAAATTCGCGCTCCGACACATCGTGCACGATGCAGTAGCCGGCGATGTGCGCCCTCGCATCCGATTCCGACTCGAGGTAGCGCGCATCTGCGCCGATGACGATGCCGAGTTCCACTTCCCAGTCAGTCTTGACCGAGCGACGCGGAATGAGCACATCGTCGAACGGTCCCACGACGGCGTTGGAGCCTTTGAGGAAAACGATCGGTTCCTTTGGTACGTTCGCGCCGACTTCGGCCGCGTGGTCGGTGTAATTGAGTCCAATGCAGACCACCTTGCCCGGCCGCGGAATGCAGGCCGCCCAGCGCTCATCGGCGGGCACATTGTGCAGATCCGGGCTGGTGCCGAGAAACGCGCGCAACGA
>JANMWU010000082.1:0-3008 GCA_031380785.1 Gemmatimonadaceae bacterium | reverse complement strand
CGGTCAGGGTCACAATGGGCCGGGCGGAAGTGGGAATCGGGGCCGGCGGCGGCGGTTTTAACAGCCGCCGGGCGTCCCGTGATGATGATCAGTTGCTTCGTCTGCGCAACTGGCGGACGCCCAGTGACGTGATGATGCATGGCGAGACCGGCGCTGAAATTGCGGCGCACATGCGGCGACCTTGGCCGGGTCTGGCCGTGATCTTCATCTCGGGTTATTCAGACCTCGAAGTGCCTGCTGACGGCGGCGTTGCAGCGAGCGAGGTTTTCGTTCAGAAGCCGTTCACGGCCGAGCAGCTGTTGTCGCGTGTTGATGCACAACTTCGGACGGTTCAGCAGCTGCCTCCCATTTCCGTCCGTAGCCGGTAGTAACTGCAAGCAGCACCGCTCCAACCAGCGCCCACGCGTAGGTGTTGTGCAGCCCGATCGCGAGCGCGGTCTGCGGCGGCATACCGAACGCCTCACCGCCAACGCTTGCACTCGCCGCCAGAATCGTCGGCAAAAACCATGGCAGCAGAAAGGGCCAGGTGCAGACCGTGAGATCGAGCAGATTCGCGCGTCGATAGCGTGAAAGTGCAAACCGTTCGCCGGCCTGCTTTGCAAATGGACCGACGGCCAGAATTGCAACCACGCTGTGCGTCGTGATGAGCACCGCAGCACTCACCACGCCCACGATCCACCACTCGGCCATCCGACTGGTTTTCGCACGACCCTCCGCCGCCTGCACCAGTCGTTCGAGCGCGTCGGTCGCCTGCAGCGTGCCGACCAGTGCCACCAGCAGCAGTGTGAAGACGCTCACGCCGATCGCGCGCTGCATACCGTCAACCACCAGTCCAGTCGCGCCGAAGGTGCCGGGCGCCACATGCAACAACGCGCCGGGTGTGATGAGCCCCGCTGCGACGCCAAGTACTGCCGCGACTGCGGTGCCAAGCAGCAGCGCTTCGATAAGATGGCGCTGACGCAGCAGCATCGCGATCACCAGCGCCGGCGCGAGCAACATCACAAGCGCAAGCGGATTCGAGGCCGCCGCGGAGGAGTAGTGCACCGCTACACCTGACATGTCTTCACCGCCGATCATCACTGACGCGACAAGCGCGATGAACCCCGCCGGCAGGGCGTATCGCATGCGGCTGCGAACGGTCCCACCGATATCCGCGTCCTGCGATCCGCTCGATGCAATGGTGGTGTCGGACACGGGCGAGATCGAATCACCGAATGTGGCACCAGCGAGTATGGCGCCCATCAACGCCGCCGGCGCGGCACCTGCCGGACCGCCCGCCGGATACAACAGCGGACCGGCGAGCAGGATCGTGCCGAAACTGGTGCCGGTTGCCGTGGAGACGATTGCGCAGACGAGAAATGCCGCGCCGACATATAAGCCCCCGGTCAGGTGTGCACTGCGCGCGAGCCATGCCAGCGCGGCAACGAACCCGGACGCACTGAGAATCGTGCCGAGCACTCCTGCGAACAACCACGCGCAGAGCATCACCATCACCACGCGCTGACTCATTCCATCCAGCATCGCTTCGCTGTAGCGCCTGCGATCCCTGGCCAGCAGCAGACCAACGATGAGGGCGGCGAGCAGGATTGGCCAGAATCCCTTTTCGTCGGGCGCGCCCGCGATCGCAAGGGTCGCGACACCCCCAAGGAAGACGACGAATGGTGCGAGAGCGCCGGCCAGGCCGCCGTAAAACGTCAGGTGCGTGCTGCGCACCGATTCAGAGGTCGTGACCATGTGGACGAAAAAACTAACTATCGTTCGCGCTATGCCGGACACACCCGACGCGGCCGACAACCCGCGTGATGACCGTTTCACACTGTTCGATCTGCGGGTCGAAGTGATAGCCACCGATCGTCCGATGGCCTGCAATCACAACGCGGGCGACTGGTTCGAGCTGGTGGGCGAGAATCTGCGATTTCCGCCGGGCCAGTCGTTCCCGATCTATCCGCTGGCAGCGTTGCTGCCGTTGTTGCCCGCCAAGCAGCGGCCCACGCACGCGAATGACTGGATGACGACCGACGCCGAAATTGCGTGTCCGGATCCGCATTGCGGCGCGCGTTTTCGAATCACACGCACCGGCACGTCGACGTTTCATCATGGCGACGTGACGCTGGTGCCGCTGCCAGACACCAGGTGACGGCGCTGCCGCAGGTTTCACTGGCGGCCGACTATCGCATTCCGCGCCTGATCAAAGGTGGCTGGCAGCTTGCCGGCGGTCACGGAGAAGTGGATACCGATGCCGCACTGGCCGACATGCTGGCATTTGCGGATGCGGGGATGACCGCATTCGATTGCGCCGACATCTACACCGGCGTCGAAGAGCTGATCGGCCACTTCATCCGCTTTCGTCGCAATGAACGGGGCACTGATGTACCACCGATCCGCGTCCACACGAAATGCGTGCCTGATCTGGACGCGCTGCGCAGGCTGAAAAAGCGGGACATCGCGCGCATCGTCGAACGCTCGCTGAAACGCATTGGCGTCGAACGCCTGGACCTCGTGCAGTTCCACTGGTGGGACTACGACGTGCCGGCATATGTCGACGCGGCAATGCATCTGCATGACCTGCAGCTGGAAGGGAAAATTCATCACCTCGGTGCCACGAACTTCGGAACAGGGCAGCTGACGGCGATGCTGAATGAAGGCGTGCCGCTCGTGTCGCATCAGGTGCAGATCTCGCTGCTCGACCGTCGCGCGCTGCACGAGATGGCGACACTCACACAGGCACGCGGTGTGGGGCTGCTGGCGTACGGCGCGCTGGCGGGTGGATTTCTGCACGAGCGCTGGCTCAAGCTGCCGGAGCCGGAAGCGCCGCTGGAAAATCGGTCGCTGGTCAAGTACAAGCTGATCATCGACGACTTCGGTGGCTGGCCGCTGTTTCAGCGACTGCTCGCGGCGCTGAAATCGGTGGCGCACGAGCATGACACGACCATCGGCGCGATCGCGATCGCGCATGTGCTGGATCAGAAGGCGGTGTCGGCGGCGATCATCGGTGCGCGCTCAACGGC
>JANMWU010000047.1:0-5877 GCA_031380785.1 Gemmatimonadaceae bacterium | reverse complement strand
AAACCGCGGTGCGTTATGGGCTCACATTGCTTGAGTCGCCAACGCAGAGTGCGCGCAACGCGACCAGCGTGCACGCCATTCCGGATCCGGCGATTCAATATGCCGAAATGCTGTCACAGGCCACTCCGACGACACCGCTTCGTCGCGGGACGGCAGGGTGGGAGCCATTCACTCTCGTCACCTGCCTGATCGTGCTCGCGTTCGTGCCGCCGCTGCGTATTCCGGCGTTGCTGCTGAGCGGTGCGATGACGATGCTGATCGTGGCGCGACGGCTGCGCTGAGGAGTTACTCAGTTTCAGGCGGCGCGATTGAGCCGGCGGGCCACGACTTTCACATGCGCGCGCTGCAAGTGATACAGGCCTGCACCATACGCCGCCGCTCCCAGCGACAGCACGGCGCGAAGCGCACTCGCGCCCTCGAAGCCGAAGTAGCTGCGTGATCCTTCACTCGCAAGGAGAATCAGGCAAGCCCAGAACATCACGCGGGACGCGGCGTCACGAAAAGATGCTTCCGATCGTCCATGGAATTCGGCGATGATATATCCGAGAACTGTGGCGGCGATACCCGCTTCGAGCAGCGGCAGCGCACGCGCCAGACCGGTGTCGCTGGTTGGCATGCCAAGTTGAATCAGTGGGATGGTGCGGAAGCTGTGACCTGGCCAGACGCCGGCGCCCACGAAGTAGATCGCCATGAATGGCGACGCTGCGAACAGCGCCGGCACTTCGTACCGTCGTTCGACGAACATCGGAGCGCTCCAGCGGCCGCGCCACGATGCAAATGCCGTCACGATCACGATGCAGGCGAGCGTGATGCGCCAGTCCACCAGCACCGACGGCAGCATTCCAACCGCGATAAACGTTGCTGCCACGGCCGGCACCAGCCACCATGCGCGATCCGGTGTGTATGCGCGAATGGCGCGCGCGATAGAGCCAAGAATCGATGCGCCGAGCATTCCGATGCTGAGTGTGAGGCCGAGTCGAGCCGAATCGCCCTGTGCCGCCGCGCTGCTGGCCCACAGCAGCGGCAGCAACAGATAGGCGAGCCCCATCAATGGCAGCTGGAGCAACAGTGCGTGCAGTGCGTTGGCTGTGCCGTTTGCATCATCGTGCGCACGTTCGCAGAGCCACGCGCCCACCGCCGCGCCGGCTACCGCTGCCAGCACATGCCACGGCGATGCTTCGCACGCAGGCTCGAAGATCTGCACCGTCTCCAGCATCAGCGACAGCATGCCGGCCGACAACATGATGCTCACGCGATGCTGACCGACCCGGCCCACCCGCGAGCGTCGCGTCAAAAAGCCGTACGGCACAAACATGCCACAGATCGCGAGGCTTCTGAGCGGTGCGAACTCAAGCCGAAACCCAATGCGATCCGGCAACGCGAATTCGAACGGCAACAGCAGCAACGCTGCGATGAGAACCACCAGATAACTCAGCAGCGCGCGCGACAGTCGCGCGCCGCTGTCGAGCGGCGCAGCATGTGCCAGACCGCAGTGTCCGAGGTCCAGCTCTCCGGTGAGGGTGGCAGCCATCTGGCCGAATCTCGGCGGAACAAGCGATTACTTGAGGACGGCACGATCAAGGGGATGATCAAGGGGACAAAGCTCTTGATCGGACGGGACGGCCGCAGCTTCGATTTCCTGCCGCGTCCGGTCATCTTTCAGCATGCCCAACGCCGCAGTGATGCTTCGCTCCGCCACCGAATCCGATGTTCCGGCGATCCTCGCGCTGATTCAGGCGCTGGCCGACTATGAGCGTCTGCGGGACGCGTGCGTGGCGACCGAGGACCAGCTCCGCGACACGCTTTTCGGCACGGTGCCGAAGGCCGAGGTACTGCTGGCAGAGATGCCGGACGGCAAGGTGGCCGGATTCGCCCTGTTCTGCGGCAATTACTCGACCTTTCTCGCCAAGCCTGGGATCTGGCTCGAGGATCTGTTCGTGTATCCCGAGTTCCGCGGTCACGGGATCGGCCGTGCGCTGCTGGCCAAGCTGGCGCATCTGGCTGTAGCGCGTGACTGCGGTCGCGTGGAGTGGGCGGTGCTGGACTGGAACGCGCCGTCGATCGGTTTTTATGAATCGCTTGGCGCGCGCGGTTTGACCGAGTGGACCACGTTTCGCCTCACTGGCGATGCCATCACGACGCTTGCCGCGAGCGCGACATGATCGCCGGTGTGAATGATCGACTTGCACTTCCTGCAGCGAGCAGCGCGGTCGATGCCGATGTGGAATCGATCGTGGCGCTGAACAATCAGTTCTCCGCCGACGGTCTGACGCTGCCACGCACCGAGGAGTTCGTGGCGCAGCATCTGAGCGACTACCGCATCGTGCGCGGCCCTGACGGCATGCTGTGGGGACAGGTTGCGCTGGACGAATACTCGCCTTCGCTGTGCGAGCTGGTGTCGCTCGCCGTCGCGCCGGCAGCGCAAGGCAGGGGGCTCGGTCGCCATCTGATCAACGCAGCCGTTGATCTCGCAACACGGCGCGGCTATCCGCAGCTGTTCGCGGTGTCGCTTGCCGATACGCTGTTTCTTCGCGCGGGCTTCATGCAGTCGTCGATTGATCGGTATCCGGAAAAGATCTGGCGTTACCGCGCCATCTCGCGGTCGGAACTTTCAATTGGAAAGAAGTTTCTTTTCGTGCGCGACTTGCCCCCGAAACCCGCGAAGCGGCCGAGCAAGGCGCGTTCGAAGCGACCCAGCGTGCGCAGCAAGCCGAAATGACACGCCGGGCCCGCATCCGCCCAGCTGCACGCCTTGACACGCTGCTCCGCCCTACCTAGCGTCAGCAGACAATCAACAACGTGGTGATTTGCCGCCTTATTGCAGCCACGCTAAACAACTCGCTAAAATGGACGCGCCTGGCGGCCTTCGTTCGCCCAGGCGCGCTGTGTTTATGCCCGCAGTCCCGGATAGTCTCGCGCAGCAATCGATCGGTCGCTTCACGTTCATGAACGGGATCACTGTTCATGACTCGGCACTGACATACGCGCTCGAGATTCCCGCTGGCCCGGTCGACGGTTTGGTGATTGTGTGCCCATCGCTGACGGGCACGCCGGCAATCCAGCAGGCGTGGTGGCACGAACTCGGCGCCCCACTCGCTCGTCAGCGCTACGCAACGCTCTATCCGCATGGCTTCAGCGAACAGACGCTGGCGTCGTTTGATCGCGTCCATCCGCCGTGCATTCGTGACATCGCCCGTGGCATCGTCGCGCTGGTGCAGGCGCTCGGCTTGCCACATGCGACTTTCGTCACCGGCGGATCGATGGGCGGTATGCTGGCGCTCGAAGTGTGCATCGAAAGTGGTGCGCCAACGCACGCACTGGTACTCGCTGCACCCGCGGTGCAGACCGCCTGGGGTGCGGGATGGAATCTGGTGCAGCTGCAAGCACTCGAACTTGGTGGTGCGGTACGCGGCCTCGCACTCGCGCGCGCGGTGGGAATGCTTTCGTACAGGTCGGAGCAGGAATTCGAATCGCGGTTCGGTCACGATGCAGTGCGCGACGGTCGCACGATGGCGGGCTACCTCGATCATCATGGTCGGGCGCTGATCGCGCGCTTTGACGCCCGCGAGTACGAGCGTCGTGTGCGCGCCATGGACACGCACGATGTCGGGCGCGATCGCGGTGGCTGGCGCGAAGCGATTGCTCCGCACGCCGAGCGTATCACGGCCGTCGGCATCGTTGGCGATGCGCTGTACAGCGCGGATGCGGTTGCCGCGTGGGCGCATGGTTCGGGCGCCGAGTTCGTACCGGTGAACTCGATTCACGGGCACGACGCCTTCATTCTGGAGCGCGACACGATGCGTGCCGTGATCGAGTCGGCGTTCGCAAAGGCGACGCTCGTCACTGCACATCGCTGAGTCGCTATTCGCTCTTCGCGGCTCTTTCCGTCGTGGTGTGCAGCCGTGGCAGGCTGGTCGACAGCGTCGCCCAGCCGCTCCGGAATGGATGCCGCGCCACCATCCCGTCCAGCGCCGGCGCGTCGTGTCCGCGATGGTATTGCAGCAGCAAGCCCGATGTGTGCGCGCGCATCCACGCCGCCGCGTCGGCTTTGGTGACGACGTCGATGCGCCTGTCGGCCAGCCGCCCTTCGAAGTGATACTCGCCCTCGTACACACCGACCATCGCGATCGGATGTCCGGCATTGATGGCGCGCTGCACTGCCGCGGCCATCGGCGCGGTGTCGTACGGCACGGTTCCGGCGCGACCGGCGGCCAGCTGCACACCGCATAGCAAAACAGCTGTGCTCACCGCCATCGCATGGATGGCCGCGTTGCGAGTGATCCAGCCACGCTGCCACACCACCAGCATCAGCGCCGCGCCGACCGGCAGTAACGCCCACCACCACGCAAAGCGTTCGTGCGGCCACCATACCACGCCGTCGGCAAGCGTCGTGGTGCCGGCCATAATTACGGACGCGGCGATCGCCATCACTGCCAGCGCAACGAGCCACGGTCGACGTAACGGTGCTGCCTCGCGCTGTCCCAGTCCGCGCGCCAGCAGCAGCGCGACCGCGGGAACAAGTGGCAGCAGATAGTGCACTTGCTTGCCGCTCACCATTGAGAACATCAGGATACCTGAAGCCACCCACACCAGGCAGAATCGCGCTCCCGTTTCGCGCGGCGCGGCCCGCAGCGCACGCATGGCGCGCCACGACTCCGTCCACAAGACCCATGGGAAGAGCAGGACCGGTAGCAACGGCAGATACCACCAGAACGGGCGTCGATGCGCGAAGCTTTTCGTCATGCGCCCAGCCGTCTGGCCCAGAAAAATCGCCTGCTGATATTCCGCTCCGCCCGCCTTGCCTGCGGGGATGGCCCACAGCAACGCGATGGCAGCGCCGAGCAGCACGCCAGCCGTCACCCGCAGATACCAGCCGGTCCATCGTCGGTTCTCGCGCGGCGTCGCCCACCACGGAGCTGTGAGCGCTGCCGGCAGCACATGGATGAGAATCACCGGACCCTTGGCCAGAATACCGAGCCCGATTCCGGTCGCGAGATACAACAGGCCGCGCTTTCGATCGTGTTCGACGCTGTGCACCACACCGAGCAGCGCCAGCAGCGCGCAGCAGGCGAGCAGCGCATCGAACATGAACAGCGATCCGAACGACGCCCAAAGCAGCGCACTGGCCGCGATCAGCGGCGCCCATCCACGCGTGCGCGCATCGTGCGGCCATAACGCGCGGGCCAGCGCTGACACCAACAGCACGGCGACGATGCTGCAGAGCGGTCCAACCAGGCGCAGCCAGATTGCATTTACGCCTGCCACCTTCCACTCCAGCATCACGAGCCAGAACAGCAACGGAGGTTTCTGGCTGTACGGCACGCCATTGAGGTGCGGCACCAGCCAGTCGCCCCGTTGCAGCATCTCGAGCGCAACGGCGGCATAGCGCGTTTCGTCGATGGCAAGCAGCGGTCGGGTGAAGAGCCCCGTCACCGCAACGACAGAGATCAACAGCGCTGCAACGGCGCCCCCGCCACCGCGGGGCGCCGTCGACTCGTACACGTTCATTGGGTCAATGCGTTGTGGTTTCCGGCGCCCGCGTGTGAACGGCGCCCGGCTCGCCTTCGCGATCCGGACGCAGGATCAACATCAGGTTTCGCACGTAGACCAGCAAGCCCGCGGCCTGACCGGCGATAAAGACCTTGTCATGACGATGAATCGCATACGCCAGCAGGATCGCGCCACCGGCGAGGCTGAAGTACCAGAATGCGATGGGCGTCACGCTGCTCCGCCGCTTCTCACTCACCAGCCACTGTACGATGAAGCGCGCTGAGAACAGCGACTGGCCCAGAAATCCTATTACAAGCCAGATATCCGTCGCGTCCATCAGCGCCGCCCGGCAACAGGTGCGGCGCGCTGCTCACTCACGCGCGGCGC
>JANMWU010000029.1:0-3370 GCA_031380785.1 Gemmatimonadaceae bacterium | reverse complement strand
CGCATCCACTGGTCGAAGAACCAGTCGAGCGGGCGCGCGGCCGCATGCTCGAACGCGCGCTGCAGATCGGCCGTCGACGCATTGCCGTGCCGGTGCTGCGCATAGTAGGCGCGAATGCCGCCAAAGAATGCCGAGTCACCGATCTCGACGCGCAGCATGTGCAGCGTGAAACCGGCTTTCTGGTAGACGTTCGAGTTGAGTACCCGCTTCAGATCGTCCAGTGATTCGTCGATGACGGCCTTCTGCATCGTGATCGGCGATGCGAGCACGCGGGTGCGCATACCCCGAAGGTCAGCGCGAAATGCACTGTCGCCATGCGCGTGTTCAGTCCAGAGCGCGGCGAAGTAGGTGGCGAAGCCTTCCGACAGCCAGACGTCGGGCCACTCGCTCTCCGTGACAGCGTCACCAAACCACTGATGCGCCGTCTCGTGCGCAATCAGCGACTCGTTCGGGCTGCCCGGCTTGAACAGCTCCGTCGCGTAGAAGATCGCGCCGGCGTTCTCCATACCACCGTAACGCGTGGACGACGCGACGTGCGCGAGCTTTTCATACGGATACGGTCCGGCGAGACGCGAGAACAACGCAACGATGTCGCCGGCGCGCGAGAAGCTGCCCGGCACTACCGCGCGCTGCGCTGGCGTTGTCCAGACTGACTGCCGGACGCAGCCGGGGAGTTCGCCGCCGCCGCACGCCGTGTCACCCAGTTCCACGACGGCGAACGGCGCGACGCCGATGACCATCACCGCAGTGTAAATGGGCCGCGCCGTACGCCAGCGCGTGCGCATCATGCGCATCGGACCGGAACCGGGCAGCGCGCTTTCCTCGAGCAGTGCGCCGTTTGCGACCACCCGATGCGTCATCGGGGCCACGACATCCCATTCCACCACCGCCTTGTCGCTCGGATGATCCACCACCGCCAGCCACTGCCGCGCGCGATCGGGGAAATTGTCGCCGAACGCCGTCCAGCCCAGCGTCGAGTCGCGGCGGATGATCAGCCCATCGACGGGCGAACCGCGGTACCAGACGGCGACGCGTACCGTGTCCGACACGGCGTCGCCGAACGCAACGCTGACGCTGTCATCTGTTCGGGTGAAGGGCGCATTGCGCGCATCGACCTGCACCGAGTCCACATGCATCGCCGCCACGAGGTTGAGCGAGAGGCTTTTCACCGCCGCCGTTCGCTTTGCAGTGGTGGTGGCGGTGAAGCGGATGGTGTCGGGGAAAGCCGTCGCCGGAAACTCGACGCGGAAGGTGTACTCAAGCACGTCCAGGCCTGGTCGGCTGCCACCGGTTCGCGATGGCATCGGCTGGGCGTGGGCTGACGCCGTGGCCATTGTAAGGCAGGCCAGCGCAATGAGTCGGACGCACGAGGAATGCATGTCCTCAAACCTGTGCGCTGCGGACAACCGCGCAATCGGCGTGTGTCTGTTGGCGCACGCGGCGCATCTCCCGGCGGTTGTCGGCTCCTGCGTCATCCGATACGATCCGCGTCACCCCACTGCCCTCCCATGTTACCGTCACGCTCACACCACACCACGTTCCTTGCCTGCGCCGTGTTGCTCGCGGTCGCTCCGCTCTCCGCGCAACTCAGCGACGCGCCGGCGCTGCCCATCGGCCGGACGCTGGACGGCGCACTCGCGCGCACTGATCCGACACTGAACGAGCGCGGTCGCTTCCGGATTTTCCGGCTCGATGCCAGGGTTGGCCAGCGCTACTCGATCGTCATGCGCGCCGACGATTTCGACTCGTATCTGTCGGTGGCGCGGCAGGTAAATGGACTCACCGATTACGTGGCGTCCGACGATGACGGCGCGGGCAATTCCAACGCGCGCCTCAAGTGGACGCCAAAAGCAACCGGTACGTACTACGTGGTGGCGCAATCGCTGAAGGAAGACGGCGTCGGCAATTTCACTGTACGCATGGATACACTGCCGCCGGTGATCATCACACCGCCGAAGATGGTGACACTCGGCACGGTGATGAGTGGCGAACTTGCCGACACTGATCCGTCGGTCGATGACAAAGGTTCGTACTACGATCTGTATCGTATCACGGCGCGAAAGGGCCAGAAGCTGATCATCGAAATGAAGTCGAACGAACTCGACTCGTACGTCGGCATCGGTCATATGGACGGTGATTCGCTTACCATCGACGAGACGGACGACGACGGCGGCGGTGAAAAGAACGCGCGCCTTCGCTACACCGTGAAAGAAGACGGCACGTACATCATCCGTGCGCAGGCGCTGGACGCAAACAGCACCGGCGCCTACACGCTGAAAGTCAGCGAGCGAATCGCCCGGCCATCGGCAATCGTGAACGTCACGCTGAACACGCCGATGACGGGTGAGCTCACCGAGTCGGACGATGAGGCGGATGACGGATCGTACTTCGATCTCTATCGCCTGACAGCCAGGGCCGGTGAATCGGTCACCATCACCATGCGCTCGTCGGCGGTGGACAGCTACGTTGTGCTCGGCCAGATGGTGGATGGTCAGTGGAGCCAGATCGCATTCGACGACGACAGTGGCGGTGGCAAGAACGCACGACTGCAGCACACCTTTGACACGGCCGGCGAGTACCTGATTCGCGCCAACACCGTCGGCGCGAACGCAACCGGCAGCTACACACTGCGCGTCGACCGCACGGGTGCAACCGGCACCGTACGGCCAGCCCGCCGACGCCCCTGAGGACATTCCGAATGCCGCCAGAGCCCTCCACCTTCGACGCAATCGTTATCGGATCAGGAATCTCTGGCGGATGGGCGGCGAAAGAGCTGTGCGACAAAGGGTTGAAGACGCTGGTACTCGAACGCGGCCGCAGCGTCGCGCACATCAAGGACTATCCCACGATGAATCTCAATCCGTGGGAGCTGCCGCACCGTGGTGAACGACCGCACTCGTTGCTGGATCCGAATCCGCTGATCTCGAAAGCGGCAGGATACGGCGAGGACACGGCGCACTTCTTCGTGAAGGACACCGATCATCCGTACGAGCAGGAAAAGCCATTCGACTGGATACGCGGCTATCAGGTTGGCGGCAAGTCGATCATCTGGGGTCGCGCCTGTCAGCGCTGGAGCAAGCACGAATTCGTGGCTCCGGAGAAGCTCGACTACGGCATGAAGTGGCCGATCGGGTATGACGATGTGAAGGACTGGTACTCACACGTCGAGCGATTCATCGGTGTCTGCGGCGCGGAAGACGGGCTGGACGCGATGCCGGATGGTGACTTCCTGCCGGCGTTCGAGCTGAACTGCGCCGAAGTGCACATGAAGGAGGCGCTGCAGAAACACTACGGCGACCGGCATGTGGTGCAGGGCCGCTGGGCGCATCTGTCGAAGCCGAAGCCGATTCATATCGAGCAAGGTCGCGGC
>JANMWU010000741.1:0-3788 GCA_031380785.1 Gemmatimonadaceae bacterium | reverse complement strand
GGCCGGAAGCCCTTCGCACAGTAGCAGCCAGCGCCACCCTGCGAGCCCCAGAAGACCGTTCAGTCCGAGTAGCGAAATTGACAACGGACCACTGATCACGGAAGACATCGGATTGGCGATGTTGAACCAGGCGAATGCTCGCGCCCGAACCTCGACGGGAAACCACACAGAGAGGTAAAACATGACGCCCGGGTAGAAGCCTGCCTCGCACGCGCCAGTGAGGAAGCGGAACACCGCCAGACTCGTTGGGCCCTGCGCGAGACAGGTACCAGCCGCCGCGAGTCCCCAGGAGACCATGATTCGGGCGAGCCAACGCCTCGCGCCAAAACGCTGCAGCGCAACATTCGCTCGGTATCTCAAATAAACAGTAACCAACGTAGAACGTCCCTGCGATGAACCCGAACTGCGTGGCCGTCAGCCCCAAGTCTTTGTTCATCGTCAACGCCGCAAAACTGATGTTTGCGCGATCTATGTAACTGACGATATAGCCGACTGCCAACAGCGGGATGATGTGCCAAGCGGCGCTTCGCACGGCACCATCGACCGCGCGGCTCTCGGGCGTGAATGGAATCGACGGGTCGTTGCTCCGTGCGATCATCAAGTCTCCCCCTGTTGCGTCGGCCAACTAATGACTTTGGCGGACGACCGTGGCGCCTTATAGTTCGCGGGCCTTTTCCCGGTAGCTTACCGCGTGGCCGCGCATCAAACCTAACAAAGTAGCGAATCATGGATCCGTCCAAAGAACCCTCCGAGCCAAATTACGAGTCACTCTACCAAGAGTTTGAGTCGCCGCTGATGCGCGAACTTCGGCGCGACGCCTACGGCGAGGATATTGGCCAGCACTCCTG
Source organism: Gemmatimonadaceae bacterium (assembly GCA_031380785.1). Classification (GTDB taxonomy): domain Bacteria; phylum Gemmatimonadota; class Gemmatimonadetes; order Gemmatimonadales; family Gemmatimonadaceae; genus JACMLX01. The sequence goes on along the minus strand of JANMWU010000741.1, from coordinate 2,940 downwards.
GGTTACGGCGTCGGATCTGCGCCACGATATCATCAGACTCGGCATATCTGCGGACGGGCTCCTCCTGGATCTCGGTTGCGGTCCCTGCGGCCCGCTCACCTTCCTTATGAAGTCCATTGGCTGCCATGGATTCGGCGTCGACGTGAGCGCTGCAGCGCTTTCTGCGGGCGTTGCCCGCGCACGATCACTCGGGGTTGAAGGCCGTATCAAAGTTCAAGAAGCAAATCTTGATGGGCAGATTCCCCTCGACTCCAATTGTATCGACGCCGCGATTTCGCTGGATGTCGTGCTTCACCTCCGTGATCGGCTGCATGCCTTCCTGGAAATCGCGCGGGTTCTGAAGCGCGGTGCACGACTACTATTCACGGACGCCGGAGTTGTCACCGGATCGATATCAAATGAGGAAGTAGCGGCGCGAAGCATGCACGGGTTTTCCCAGTTCTGCGCACCGGGCTTCAACGAGCGCGCGATCGAACAGGCGGGATTGTTGATACTCGAAACCGAGAACCGAACTGCAGCCCTCCTGGAAAATGCGACCGGGCGCCTCTCGGCACGACAGAAACATGTAGCGGAGCTCCAACGACTAGAAGGAGCAGGTGGTTTTGCGCGTTACCAAGATTACCTGCGCTCGGTGATTGCGATGGCAGAACGAGGCGCTCTATCGAGAATGATGTACCTGGCAGAATTGCGCTGATCAGTTGAATTGCGAAATCATGGGCCGACAACCGATATTCAAAAGATTGATCTGACATGTTCGCCGCACTCTTGGCGTCTGCGGAAGCAGCCCTCGTGCACGCGAAAGGCAAACAGAAGCTGCGCACCACCGTGCTTCCCGGCGCACCCCGCCTCATGGGAGCAGACGAAGTGCGGGCACTACGCGAGCAGTTGAATGCGTCGCAAGCTGTGTTTGCGCACCTGCTGAATGTGAGTACGAAGCTTGTGCAGGCGTGGGAATCCGATCGGCGCCGGCCCGCGGGCGCTGCGTTGCGTTTGCTGGAAGTCGCCGAGCGAAACCCGCGCGCCGTGTTTCACGACTTCGCGCTTCCGAATGCCCGGCGCCGCCCGCAGCAGTCAACGGCCACGAAGATGGGCAAGGCCACCTCACGTGTGATTTCGAACAAGCCCACGCGAAAGGCCGCCAAACGCAAGCTTGAACAGCCGGGAACATGATTGACACTTTGGTCCGGCAACATGCTTTACACGCGGGTCAGCTCTGCATGATGTAATCGCGTTCGTCGAGCGTGGCCAAGAGCACGTTATGGAATCAGACCACCGCGTTCGCCGCCAGATGCTGATGCCCGCTTTTGCGACGCCCGCCGCCGCGCGCCGCTCGCACTGCTGATCGATCCTCCTCCCGGTCATCACGGCCTGTTCGGCTGGCGACAAATCGACCGGTGCCCCCGGTGGCGGCACCGACAACACCGTGGCATCTGTGCAACTCACCGGTGCCCCGATCGGCCTTCTAGTCGTCGGCGACTCAATTCGACTTGATGCAGCGGCAGTCAAAACCAGCGGCGTCCTGCTGCCGAACCAGTCGATCACCTGGACCTCGAGTGTCGCATCAGTCGCGACGATCAGCGCCGCCGGCCGGCTGTTTGCAACGGATGCCGGCACCACCGTGATCAGCGCGACTTCCGCCGGTCATACGGCGCAGGTCACCATCACCGTCGCATTCGGAGCCATATTGGGCACGGCAGGCGGTTCGCTGTCAGCTGCCGCCGGACGACTCACGCTGACCGTACCGGCCAGCGCGCTCTCGCAACCGACGCAACTCTTCGTGCGTCTCGCGCCGACCTCTCCTGCGGATCCGCGTTTGTGCCCGCAGACGTATGAGTTCAACAACTATGGTTGCGCACGTGTGATGGCTCTCGTGCAAGCGCCGCCGCAGCCGTGGCCGTTGTACAACTTTTACAACGTCCGCGTGAAACCCGCCCGCGCGCAGAGTGGTTTCGAGGGTGCGGTCGCGCAGCCTTCGGAAGCAGGCCCGGTCACACTGCCAATGACGCGGTGGTTTCCCAGCGAACCCGTGGAGTCGACACAGTGTCGGTATGGGTCGTGGCGCTCATGCTGGATGCTGTGCGGCCAATCGTCCTTGGGCGTCCGCTGCCGATTTTCGCTGCGGATAGCGTCCTTCGGCTTGCGAGGTTCTCGGCGGCGGGGGCGGTTGCCGTGACCGACACCGTGAATCTCGTGTTGCGTGCAAGCGATGCCTCAGCACTGGCCCCGTAAGGCGAGTTGATACTTACGCTGCGACCACCAGTCGCTACGCTGGCGTGGTGGCGATTCTGCGCGCTCGGACCTGCATCGCACTGATACAGTGTCGTATCAGGCTGTGACCACGAGGCGCGGCGCGCCAGATTCGCTCATAGAGTCGAAGCCCTTTCCACACAACCACTTACGGCGTCGTGGCAGCGCATGTACGGCGTGATCAGAAGCGGCATCGCAAGTGCAACTGCGTGCACTCTGGCAACCGGCGGCCGCCGGATAGTGCCAGTCAAAACCTCACGCCAGGTCCGCAGATGCCACCCACTATTCGTTGTGTCCTCGGTTGCGTTGCCGCAACCGCATTGCTCGCCGCCTGCAGCGGCGATCCGGTTGCGCCACAGAATTCTTTGAGCTCCAAGGTGGTTGCCGCCGCCCCGGCGGCCAGTAGCGGCGGCGGTGGCGGTGGCAGTGGCGTCAGGCCTCCGTGCACGAACACCCTCGACGTTTCCGCATCCGTTGCGCAGGCCCTCACTGGCAATGCTTTCACCGCCTCGACCGTGCTGAACGCGTGCCAGTCCAGAACGCACGTCAGTGTGACGGTCACTGATGTCACGACTGGAGCGCAGGTGTATTCGGTCCCCGATCTGCTGGGAACCGTCGCGCTGTGGACGCTTCCCTACAAGAAGACGACGTACCGGGTTGACGCGAGAGCTTTCGCGCTGAATGCGGTAGTTG
>JANMWU010000002.1:0-2139 GCA_031380785.1 Gemmatimonadaceae bacterium | reverse complement strand
CACGATCGTTTCGTACGATTGCCAGTCACGCGCCGCCTTGCCGCGTCCGCCATAAACGACCAGATCTTCCGGTCGCTCGGCCACGTCAGGGTCGAGGTTGTTCATCAGCATCCGCTTCGCCGCTTCCTGAATCCACCCCTTCGCTGTCCGGGTCGATCCACGCGCCGCTCGAATGATTGGTGTCATGTGTAAAAAGTGTTTCGTCGGGGTGTAACAGCGGAGCCGTTCGGAACTGCTGTTGTGATATATCACTACGGAACGCTGTCTGCCAACACATCACGGTGCGGACCTCTCGCCACGATACAGCGTTTCGCGAGGGAGTGCGCGTAGCAGCTGTGGTATGTCATGCAAACATCACCCGCACACAACGCGGTGTGCGACACTGTATTCCTTGTTTCGCCAAGGCGCCGATGCCCCTCGCACAAGCTGCGTACGAAAAACTGCGCAACATGATCCTCACCGGTGAACTCCCTCCGGAGAGCGCCATCACGGAAAATTCAATTGTTGATCGGCTCGCCATCGGCAAGACGCCGGTGCGTGAAGCGATGCGGCGCCTCGTTCTGGAAGGACTCCTCGGCGTCACGCCGCGACTTGGTTACACCGTGTCGGCAATCACTCTGATCGATATCGAAGACCTGTTTCAACTGCGGGTGATCAACGAAGTCGCGGCCGCTCAGCTGGCGGCCGATCGCCTGGATGAAGCCGCATTCGCGCTGCTCAGCGAGCTCAGCACTATTGGCTACGACCCTGATGACCGCGAGTCGATGCTCACGTACATCCGCGTGAATGCCGAATTCCACGACATAATTGCGCGGGCCAGCGGGAACGCACGATTGGCAGATCTGATCGATCGGCTCATGCAGGAAAGCCGTCGGTTCATCCAGATCGCCATTCTCAGCGACTCTCACGGTCACCACGTGATTGACCAGCACGCTGAGATTGTAGCAGCGCTACGGTCACGTGACCATGACGCGATTGCGCAGGCTGTGCGAGTCCATGTCGAGGACGGAATGCACGTCACCCGTGGCAGCATGATGGCCGCGCGCTGATTCGCAATCCGGCCGTATCGGCGGTCACGCTCTTTCCCGCTGCCGCGCGCCGTTATTCTTCGGCGCGCGGCAGTGGCACAGATGCCCTGCCGGTCGTGACCGGCGAACAGTGCGGACGCGGCATCGGCAATTTCATCTGATTCCTCGAGCAGCCATGAAGTGGGACGACAAAGGTCCGAGTGAGGACCTCGAAGATCGCCGCGGTGAATCGTCCGGCGGCGGCGGAGGCGGCTTCCGGCTCGGTGGCGGCCGGCTCGGCATCGGTGGATTCCTCGTGCTCCTCGTCCTGAGCGTCGTGTTCAAGACCGACCTCACCGGCGCGCTTGGCGGTGGAGGCGGCGGCGCGGTGCAGATGCCACTGCCCGGCGCCGACCCTACCTCCGGACAGGCGTTGCCGCCAAAGCAGGCGTCCGCGCAGGAAGAGCAACTGGTGAAGTTCATGTCGTTCGTACTCGACGACGCGCAGGACAACTGGGCCAAGGTCTTCGAAGCGAGCAACGCGCAGTACACACGGGCACGCCTGGTGCTGTTCCGCAATCAGGTGAACACTGGCTGCGGTGGCGCGCAATCCGCGAGCGGGCCATTCTACTGCCCGGCCGACCAGAAGGTCTACATCGACCTTGAATTCTACGATGAGTTGCGGCGCCGATTCGGAGCGCCCGGTGATTTCGCGCAGGCGTATGTGCTTGCGCACGAAATCGGACATCACATTCAGAATCTGACCGGCATCGAGGCGAAGATGCGCGAGCTGCAGGCGCGCAATCCCGGCGCACGAAATGAGCTCAGTGTGCGACTCGAGCTGCAGGCCGACTGCTACGCCGGCATCTGGGGCAAGCATGCACAGCAAGCCGGCCGACTCGACGATGGCGACGTAGACGAAGCGCTGAAGGCTGCATCGGCCGTTGGTGACGATCGCATTTCAGCGATGACGGGGAGTTCGATCCGACCTGAGTCGTTTACGCACGGCAGCGCAGCGCAACGCACGACCTGGTTCCGTCGCGGCTTCGACAGCGGGCGAATCGACGCCTGCGACACGTTCAGCAGTAAATGACTGCGTCGCTGATGGTTGAATGCCCGTTGTCGACGGTGT
>JANMWU010000927.1:0-3986 GCA_031380785.1 Gemmatimonadaceae bacterium | reverse complement strand
CACTCCATCGGGCCCGACGATACCGAACTCACCGATGACGGCCTCCGCATCGGCGGTGAAAAATTGCTTCACCGTGCCATCCTCCATCGTGCGACGCTCCATCAGGTTTCGCGGCAGCGTGACGATTTCTTCCGTCCGTTCGCGCGAGATTCCCAGCACGCTGGCCAAATTCGGATTCGTGTCCGCGTCGATCGCCAGCACACCGCGTGATCCTGCGCGCGCCAGTGCGCGTGCGAGCGTGCCGGCAATGGTCGTCTTGCCTGTGCCGCCCTTCCCTGCAATCGCGATCCGCATGTTCTCTCCGGAATTGAACGGTCAGTGATCCAGCGCGCACAAATCGTATAACGCACAGTGAGCAGCGATCGGCCGCAGACACTCACTCACGACATTTTACATCATTCGTGACGGTGTGCGCGCGCGTGACACTCCGCCGCGCCGCCTTCGCTGGTGTGGCAATCACAATTCGGATCGCTGCACTCGCCATGTCCCTGGCTGAGCATCGGCGCGAATTCGGCCGCAAAACGGCGCGCCGCTTCGCGACGCCCCGGCTCGGTGAGGCGATACTCGCAACCGGCGTCACCGCCGAGCACAACGTCGCCACGTGTCATCAACCGCTCGAGGGTGCCAATCACCACCGACTCATCCAGTGACGTGAAGCGGGTGATGCTCGGCAGTGTGGCCACACCGCCGAAACCTTCGCCCTCGAACCAGTACAGCAATTCGAGCAGCTCATCCTCTCGCGCAATTCCCTCGCCGGCACCGTCACTGTTCATAACAGTCTCTCGACTTCGTGGATGGCATGCTCGACGGCGCCAGCCACGACCGCGCTGAGCTCGAGCGTCCACTCGTCGACCAGATGTGGTTCGCACCCGACCAGAAAGATTTCGCGCGGCAGCGGGCCCATCGCCTGCGCCACTTCCAGAGCACGAGACGGCACCGCCGTATGCATGTCTATCTCGCGCGTGGGCCGCACCGAGTCAACGATCAGCGTGTACACTGAGCCCGGTGTTCCGCCCCGTGTGGCGGCATCGACGATGATCAGCCGATCGTACGGTGTCTGCAGCTCCTGCGCGAGCCTGATGCCACCGGTGCCCACATCAAGCAATTCAACAGAGTCACTGGCCACGCCACGCGCGGCCAGGCGGCGCAGGACTTCGACGCCGAAGCCATCGTCACCGCGCAGCACGTTGCCGAAGCCCGCGATCAGCGTGCGCGTCACGCCATGCTCCCGGTTGTTGCCGCGCGCGTCGTCGTGAGCACGACCTGCAGCTGACCGTCGGTGGCACGGATCGGGAGCACATTCAGCAATTCTTCACGTGCGGCCTCCGGCCGGTCGAGCCTGTGGCCTGTGCGAATATCGTATCGGCACCCGTGCCAGCTGCAGCGCAGCTCGAAGCCAAAGAGCGTGCTGTAGTCCAGCGGCAGCGGACTTTCGCCACACGCATTCCGGACCGCAAAATATTCGTCACCCACGCGCGCCAGCAGCACACCCACACCGTCCACCGTCACACCCCGTATGGTCCCGGACTGCAGCTCGTCCGCTTTCAACACGTCGCGATACACCGGCCGGAACGCACGCTGCAGCGACGTGATCGGCAGGAACGTCGAATCGCCCGACGTCGGACGCGCCGCTTTACCGTCGCGCACTTCCAACTCCTGAAAGCCGAGCAGGCCAATGCGCAATGCCTGCTCGATATCCGTTATAACGCCGGAATACGCGGCATCCTCGGGCGTGACGCCGTGCACCCGCACCGCAATCACGCCGCCCAGTACGTCCACCAGCTCCACATCCACGCCATGCGCGTGCAGGTGACCGCGCGCGGCGTCCAGCGCCTCCTCGGCCAGTGTGCGTCGGTCCACCGCCAGCAGATCGTATGACATGAGCAACAACCTGATCGCCGCGTCGCCGGTGAGACGATTGATGAAGGCGTCGCCGGCCATCGACTGAATCGCGCCCATGAGGTGCGACAGCGCCGTGCGATGTACCGCATCGATGCGTTCCAGCAACGCCGTCGTGGCGGCGCCGACCGCCGGATCCGCATGCGCTGTGAGTGTCGCAATCAGCTGCTCCGCCTCGGCGAGCAGATCGGACGCGGCAGTCGCGTCGGTGCTGGTGTGATCGTGGTCGGTCACTGTGCGCATCCCGTGCCATCGGCGGCGGCAAACGCCCACTCGCCGCCGAATGGCCGCACCGGCAGTGCGTGTCCAGCTGCTTCATCGGTTGCGTAGTGCAAGGCAAGACGTCGCACTTCCGCGTACGCCGCCGCTACCGCTGGACTCATCTCCTCGCCAAACGCATGCTCCAGCGGCTCCACCTCGATCACGATCACGTCGCGCGGCAGGGCCTTCATCCATTCCACCACGATCAATGTGTTGTCCAGCAGAATCACGCCGGTCACCGCATCCACCACGCAGCGTTGAATCTCGTCCGCATCCGGCAGCGCACGATCCCAGCGATAGGCACTGATCCTGCCTGCCGGACGACCGTCTTCCCGTGCGATCGCCGTGATGAACACCGCCCGCGTGATCGGCACTCCGAGTGCTTCCTCCTGGAACCACTGCGCCACGGCGACCGGGCCGTAGCAGAGATCCTCCACCAGCAGCCAGGGCGGCGCCGCCACGGCCTCGAGTTCATCGCTCATCACGATGCCAAGCGAGTGATCGCGCAGGTTGCGATAGCCGACGCCGCCGATCACCGCGCGCATGCGCGTGTCGGACGTCATCGGTCGCCCGGTCCGCGGTCAGTCATCCAGTCCACAGGCACAGGTGTTCACCTCGCGCGTGATCATCCCCGCCTCGGACTGGATGTGCGTCGTGCACGGCATGCAGGGATCGAAGCTCCGGATGGCGCGGAGGATGTCGATTCCACGGAATTTCGCCGGATCGGTGGACTCTTCCAGCAACGGTGTGTTCATCACCGCTTCCTCGTACGGACCGGGTTGCCCCCACTTGTCGGTCGGAGAAGCATTCCATGTAGACGGTGTGACGATCTGATAATTTGCAACCGCGCCGCGATCGAGCACCAGGTGATGCGTGAGATAGCCGCGCCCTGCACCCCAGAAGCCAACCCCCAGCTGTTCGCCGCGCTGCGGCATGTCGAACTTCGTAGACGTTTTGGTATCTCCGTCCTTGAGTCGCTCCATCGCCGCCATCCAGTTGTTCATGGCGATCATCGCCGTGTAGCCAACGCAGTACGCACGGGAGCGATTGCGCTCGAACGCGTTCCAGACGTCCGGCACATGCCACTCGATCTCGGTCTCGGGGAGCTTACCGCGTGGGAGACGGATTTTCAGTGAATGCCCGGTGGACTCGATGAACGGATTGTCGGGCAGCTTCCGCGCCACCGCCGTGTTCCACATGCGCGCGTAGCAGCCCGCTTCCATCCCAAGCCGATCCCAGCGCGGTGCGGTGTCCCAGGTGTACTTCTCCTTCCAACTCTGCGCACCAGGCTTCGGTTTGGTAATCTTGTTCCACGGATGGTACGGCGACAGCGGATGTCCCGCCGGATCGGTGGGAAAGTGAGGCTGTTGCCCGCTGCCGGTCCACTCATCGTAGTACGAATGCTCGACGAATTCCTCGATACCCATATTGATGGCGTGGAGATCGGTGGTTACGAGCTTGCCATCCACGACTGCGCCCGGCGTGGCCCAGCGCTTGTTGCCCCACTCGTTCGCATTCTTGTACGTCGTGTCGTACGCGTCCGGGATATCGAAGATGCCGGTGTCGATCATGTTCGCGCGGCGTGACCCGACCAGCTTGTACTTCGGATCAGCCTCGTAGAAGAACTCCGTGATGTCATCCCAGATGCCGGCGATCTTCTTGCCATAATCGAAGAACTGGCTCAAGCGGACGTACATCTCATTCATCACCGTGAGGTTGATGGTCGAGCTCATGCCGCCCGGTACGATCGTCTGCGGGTGCGGATACTTGCCGCAGATCAGCACATACGCCTCGCGCGCCACACGCGTCATTGCCAGCGCTTCGAG
>JANMWU010000897.1:0-3200 GCA_031380785.1 Gemmatimonadaceae bacterium | reverse complement strand
CTGCTTTTGCGCTCCGGAGTACTCAGCGGCGATGAATGTCACCGTACAGAACGGCGTGGTGACCGCGATCACGAATGCAGCCACCGGTGCGCCACAGCCATTGAATATCAGGCAGCCGATCGACACGATTTTCGCGAATCTCGAGCGGCAGGCGGCCGAGAGTCCTACGCTGCTCACGGCGCAGTTCGATGCTACGTACGGCTATCCGGTGCATGCGGTGTTCGGCAGCCTGGCGGCGGATGCCGGTTACACGGTGGACCTGAGCAAGCTGCGTCCGCTGCCGTGAGTCATTCCGCACGCCATGCGGGGTTTTGCTCGCTGCGTGATGCGGCGCGGCTTGAGCCGGTAGCCTTTCGATTCGTAAACCACTACCCGATTCCAGGCCAACGAATGCGTTCGTTCCACTGTCGCAACGCGGTACGCGCGCTGTTGCTTATCGGCGCTCTTGTCGCCTGCTCCAACGATCCGATGTCACCTTTCTGGGCGTCGCTCACCCTGGACAAGGCACGGGCACGGTGGAACAGCGCCGGCCTGAGCAATTACCGATTCCGGAGCTCCGTCTCCTGCTTCTGCCTCGATCAATACATCAGGCCAATGCGCGTAACGGTGCGACAGGGTCAAGTGACCGAGGTGGTGGACATCGCGACGGGCGCCGCTCGACCGCTCGCCTATCGCCAGCCGGTGGACAGTATTTTCGCGCTGATACGCACCGAGATCGCTGAGCGCCCAGAGCGGCTCCAAGTCACTTACGATCATAGCCTCGGGTTTCCTCGCAGGCTCACGTACGGAATCCGGGAGACTGACGGCGGCGGCGATATCACCATCGACAGCGTGCAGGCAATTCCCTGAACGCGCACCATCAGACTACACCGCCTGCCTTATGGCGATGCGCGTGTCGGCAGGCGCACTTCGCTTCAGCCGCATCACCGGCGCCGCCGGCATCAGCAACGGGCAGACATCGCGTGATGTGTCCAGCAGCGCGGCACGAAACGCGAGGGTTGCACGGGCGAAGCCGTTGTCCTCGCGCAGCTCGCTCGGCACCAGCCCGGTGTATTTCTTGAGCGCGTTGCGCAATGCGTTCGCCGACGGATAGCCGACCGTTCCGGCGACCCATTCCACCGAGCGACCGGGCATCTCCAGGTATCGTGCCGCCAGCAGCACGCGTGACCACGCCCACAACTCGCTCGGCGGTGGCAGCATTGCGTTCTGCATGCGATTCACCAGCGTGCGCCTGTGAACGCCGAGTGCTCTTGAAATGTCATCGATCGTCGGTGACTCGCTCGCGTGTTCGAGACAGTAGCGCACGAGATTCGCTGCCTCACGCGGCAGCGAGGCACCGATCTCCGCGTACACCTCTTCGGCGAGACATCGACGCGACGCCAGTTGCAACGCATGTCGCAGAATGAGCGCGCTGTCATCAATGCCGGCAACGATGAGCTCGTGCACGCCAGCGCGCGCGAAGGCGAGCACGCTCGACGACATACCCGGCTTCATGACGACGTGACCGAGCACGGAGAGTCGCGGGAATCGGGCGCGGATGCTGCGCACCGCGGCCTCCGTCGCGACGCCATCGGCATCGATCGGCTCAATGACCAGCACATCAAAGTGTGCGCGTTGCAGCGCCGCATCGAGCGCACCGATACGCGCGAATTGATGCAACACGCCCGACTCGGGCGATGAGGCGGCAGGCCGTAGTGCTTCCTGCAGGCGCGCCAGATCGCGGCGATCATGTACGAGTGCTGCGACAACCCGCTCGAGCCTTCTTGACTGGTTGAGCCTGTTGTAGTCTGCCAACGGAAATCCCACGGTTTCCCATCCGGTGAGGGTGGTGCCCGCACCGTGTGCGGTGATCATCGCCAGCATCGGCAGACTTGAGACACACCCAACTCAGGACATTGCCATGACGACGTTCCGCCACCGCATGACCGTTGCTTCACTTGCGCTGCTTGCCGCCGGCCTTTCAGCGTGTGCTAACGATCCCACCGCTCCGCTAGATTCGAAGCAGCGCTTGAGCGCCGCAGTCGACAGCGCCGCGAAGTCACCTACCATCCCTTGGTTTGACGTGACTAATGGTTCCCCGACCATCCCGTGGCACTGATACTCAACACCGTCAGAGTGCGGCGCTCGCGAGTCCTTTGAGTGATCGCAGCACCATTTTAAACTCGTCCGATCGTCTTGGTCTCAATCTTCGTATCTGCGGAATCAGGTGGTGCGCGGTGCTGACAGCAGCACGCCTGGATCTCGCCACCTGTTCCGCACGATGCACGAGTTCGTGATACGAATGTGTTGTCGCCACCGACTTTGCTTCCTCGAGCTGTACTGTCGCTTCCCCCGTCTCGCCGAGAAAGTGAAGAGCGTTTGCTTTCTCGAGTCCTACCACGGCGCGCGTGTAGCTGTCAGAGACTTGCGGGAGAATGGCTTCAAGATCTCTCAGATAACGCCTTAGCTCGGCAGGTCGGTTCACGGCGACCGCACACTGCAGTGCTCCGCCAATCGCATGCGCGCGCACCCTGGCCTGCGAAGTCCACTCGATCGCCACTGCGTAGACTCGCAGCGCCGCAACGTGCTCGCCGGTCATTCGACAAACCTCTGCCATGTTGACCAGAGCTTCCGCGCGCGAGTCAGGTGCGATGCACAATCGAAGCACATTCCAGCCATGCACCAATGCCGAATCCAGATCGCCGCACGAGATGCTGCAGTGCATAAGCCCATGGTGCGCCGAGCGAATCAGCTCGGGATCCTTGGCGCAGTCAGCATTAAGCAGCGCACGATCGAATAGCTCGCGCGCCTTCGGATAGTTGCCGCGTGTCAGTCCTAAGGCACCCAGGCCGAGCAGCGCCCGCGCCACCACGTCCAGCGTCTCATGCTCGTACCCGAGGTGCATCGCCTCTTCGTAAAACTCCTGCGCCAGGTCGGGCACGCCGAGCTGCCGGACGGCGCGGCCGAGCTGCGCCAGAACATTGCCGCGCGCCCGCGGCGTTGCGCTATTGCCGAAAGCATTCAACAGACTGTTCAGCGTCGCGAACGCGAGGCCGTACGCGCCAGCGAGCTCCTGCTCCTCAGCCACCGCCTGCGTCGCCACGAAAAGTTCGAGCGCGGCGGTATTGCCGCTCTCCATGAGCTTTGCGGGATCAGTCATGGCGCGCAACGCCTTCGCGCTGCGCATCAGTGATGAGTGCGGTGACACACCAGAGGCAATG
>JANMWU010000895.1:0-2908 GCA_031380785.1 Gemmatimonadaceae bacterium | reverse complement strand
TCGCGCGGCTTGCGCGGTGTCATCGTGGAGCTGATTGCCGACTCGATCGCGGACGGCGCGGCGGGAGTATTTTGTGACATGATCACGCGTGTGAGTGCGGTGTGACGCCGTCTGACAGCATCTTGAAGTGGTGGAACCGTTGAGGCTGAGCACGCTTCCGAACGAGTGGTCGCACCCCATATTGAGGATACGTCGGCGCACGGAATCAGCCAGTGGTCAGCGGCCCAGGGTATCCGATTCTCACGCTCACCGCGTGTGCTTGTACATCAGGTCCACCAGCTCATCGTACATCGCGTCCGCCGACGCACCCTGGGCCTGAATCGCTGCCGTGGCGCAGTGCTTGAGATGATTCCGCATCAGCTCCCGCGCCACCGCCCGCAGCGCTTCATGGACGGAAGAGATCTGCGTCAGCACGTCGGCGCAATAGCGCTCGTCGTCCACCATTTTCTGAATGCCGCGCACCTGCCCCTCGATCCGGCGCAGTCGTTTGAGATTCCGCTCCTTCCCGTCCGAGTCCACGCGCAGTGCCTTTCTGGCGCAATGCGATTCGACCGTCGTTTCCGTCAGTTCGGTGATTTCGGACAGTTCATTGCTCATCACAACTCCTGAGTGACATTCGAAGGCAGATTTTTACGGTCGAGCGCTACGCGCGTCGCAACCGCAGACTATTCGTCACCACACTGACTGAACTGAATGCCATCGCCGCACTCGCCAGCACAGGGCTGAGCAACACGCCGAACAGCGGATACAACGCGCCCGCCGCCACCGGAATGCCGATCACGTTGTAGACAAACGCCCAGAACAGATTCTGCTTCATCGTGCGCATCGTGCGTCGCGACAGTCGTATCGCGCGCACCACACCGGCGAGATCGCCGCGCATCAGCGCGATGTCAGCCGCTTCAATCGCGACATCGGTTCCAGTCCCGATCGCGATGCCCACATCGGCCCGCGCCAGTGCCGGCGCATCATTCACACCATCGCCGACCATTGCGACGACTGCGCCTCCGCGCTGCTCCTCGTCAATCGCGTCCACCTTGCCAGCCGGCAGCACCTCGGCCACTACACGTGTGATGCCAACTTCACGTGCCACCGCGTTCGCCGTCGCAGCGTTATCCCCGGTGAGCATCACCACCGTCAGCCCCATCTGCTGCAGTTCTGCGATCGCCGCCTTCGAGCCGGCACGCACGCGATCAGCCACTGCAATCACGCCGATCACGGTGCCGTCCATCATGACGTGCACCACTGTTTTCCCCTGCGCCGAAAGCGCGTCGGCCACCGCGGCCACTGCATCGCCGGGCAGACCAAACTCCTCCAGCAGCCGCGGATTCCCTGCCGCCACGAAGTGCGCACCCAGCATCGCCGTCGCTCCACGACCCGTCCGCGATTCGAACGCCGTCGCAGGCGTAAGTGTCAGCGCGCGGTCAGTCGCGGCGCGCACGATTGCGCCAGCAACCGGATGCTCACTCAGCACCTCGAGTGATGCCGCAATCGCCAGCACCTCGTCGCTCGTTTGCGTCGATCCCGGTGCCGGCACCACATCCGTCACCGTCGGTCGGCCTTCCGTGACAGTTCCCGTCTTGTCCATCACCACGGTCGTCACGTCACCAGCGCGCTGCAGCGCCGCGCCGCCCTTGATCAGCACACCACCCTCTGCACCGCGACCCGTCGCCACCATCACGGCCGTTGGCACAGCCAGCCCCATCGCGCAGGGGCATGCAATGATCAGCACTGCCACTGCGGCCGCGAATGCCCGCACGGAGGCGGCACCGGCATCGCTGCCGCTGTACGTCAGCACGCCGAACCAGATCGCAAACGTCAGCAGCGAAAGCGCGATCACCGTGGGTACGAAGATCGCGCTGATGCGGTCTGCCAGCCCCTGAATCGGCGCCCGCGACGCCTGCGCATCGCGCATCAGCGTCATGATCTGCGCCAGCACGCTCCTGGAGCCGAGTGTCGTCGCGCGGTATGACAGCGCGCCGGTGCTGTTGATGGTGCCGCCGATCACACGGTCGCCGGTGTTCTTCGCCACTGGCATCGACTCGCCGGTGAGCATGCTTTCGTCCACCGCGCTCGCGCCGCTCTCCACCACGCCATCCACCGGCAGGCGTTCACCCGGCCGGATCACCACCAGATCATGCACGCGCACGTCGCGCAGCGAAAGCTCGACCTCGATCTCTCCGCCCGCTGGCGTCGGCCGCATCACCCGCGCCAGCGTCGGTCGCAGCGACGCCAGTGCGCGCAGTGCATTCGACGTACGGCGCGTCGCGCGGGCTTCCAGCGTGCGACCTGTGAGAATCAGCGCGATGATGAAAATCACCGCTTCGTAGTAGACATCGGGCGCTACACCATGCGCCGTGAACAACGACGGCGTCACAGTGGCAAGGAGCGAGTACAAAAAGGCCGCGCCGGTACCAACTGCCACCAGAGTGTTCATATCTGCCGCACGATGCCGCAGCGCCGCCCACGCGCTCACATAGAACTGACGCCCGGCCCACACCATCACACCCACCGTCAGCAACAGCAGCAGCACGGTGACGTTGCGCGTGGAGAGCGCGAACAACCACGGCATCGCGCGCTCGAGCGCCGGCGAGACGGCGCGCATCACCCAGCGCATGAACGGATCGGCCACCACGCCCAGGCCCGCGTGATCGTTCCGCAACATCAGCGGCATCGACAACAGCATCGCCACCACGCCCGCCGCACCGCTCACGATGGCGCGCACCTTGAGTGCGTCATACTCGTGCGATGTGGTGGCGTCACGCGTCGCCAGCTGTTCGACCACATCGTCGTCCGCCGCCGGCGCCTCGGCGCCGTAGCCTGTATCCATTACGACCTTCACCAGCGCCGCGACACTGGACTGCGCCGGATTAAACGTCACCGTCGCGCTGCCCATCAACAGATTCACCGA
>JANMWU010000863.1:0-4268 GCA_031380785.1 Gemmatimonadaceae bacterium | reverse complement strand
CACCGCGCGATTGTACCTCGACACCGCCTGATCCAGCGACGCACCAACGTCGCCAAGGTGCGATGTGAATACCGCCAGACGTTCCGACAACTCGCGACCGAGCGCACTGACCTGCGCCGCGCTTTCTGCCACGCGTTCCTGACGCCAGCCGTACGCCGTAGCGCGCAGCAACGCGATGAGTGTTGTCGGCGACGCGATCAACACACGCTGCGCCACACCCGCTTCAAGCAGCGACGGATCACGCTCCAGCGCCGCCGCGTGAAACGCTTCGCCGGGCAGGAACAACACCACGAACTCCGGAGCGTGTTCGAACTGGCGCCAGTAATTGCGATCACTCAGCGCATTGATGTGGGCGCGCAGCTGCTTCGCATGTCGATCCAGCGCCGCCACTCGCGACGCATCATCCGGCGCCTCCATCGCGGCCTGGAACCCTTCCAGCGGCGCCTTCGCGTCAACAACAATCGACGCACCGCCGGGCAGTCGCACCACCATGTCAGGTCGCTGCACACCGTCGGCGGTCGGCATGGTGAGTTGCGTCTCGAAATCGCAGTACTCGAGCATTCCCGCCATCTCCACCACACGCTGCAGCTGCAGCTCGCCCCACCGCCCGCGTGACGACGGCGCACGCAGCGCCTGCACCAGATCGCGCGTCTCGCGACCGAGTCGATCGCTGACGGTGTGCACCTGCAGCAGTCGCTCCGCCACCTGACCGAGCGCCTCGGTGCGATCGCGATCGAGCTGTGACAGCCTGGTGTCGTACGACGCCAGCAGCTCGCGCACCGGATGCAGCATCGTGGCGATCGTCTGTTCGCGATGTTCGGCGTGCGCCGCGCCATCGGCCTGCAACGACGCCAGCTCCGCGCGCGTCAACGTCAGGAACGCATCCTGCGAATGCCGCAGCGCGTCGGCCGCAATGGTCTCGAACGTCGCCCGCATCGTGTGTTGCGCATCGGTGAGCGCCGCAATCTGCGCCGCCCCGGTCGCGGCAACACCAGCCCGCTCGGCCGCCGCCACACGCATCGCGGCCCACCACGCCACCAGCGCGCCGAGTGCAACACCAACCACCAGCGTCAGCAGCAACGCGATTGAATCGCTCACGCGGCCTTCTGTTTCAAGGGGTCAGAGATCTTGAAACTCGCGCCCTCTGCCGGCGGGAAAATCAAGGGGTCAGAGCACTTGAAACCCGAGCGGCACGTTTCAAGATCTCTGACCCCTTGAAACCAACCCCTTGAAACCGCGGCGAAGCGCCCGCCAACGATCTCCTGCCTGGCTAGCGCCCGATGTACGGCAGCAGCGAGCCCACCATCGGCACCGCCACGTAGCGACGCTTGCCCAGCACGCCACCGATTGTGAGTCGGACATATGCTCCCTTGAGCCCCAGTTCGGGCGCGCCGATCACATCTTCAGGACCCGACCGCCACTTCGTGCTGCCAAGTGGCGACATGTAGCCCGCGCGCAGGCCTAACAGCATCAGCAGATTCGGCCACGGTGCGTTGAACACACGATCAAGTCCGACACCCACGTGGCCCTGATACTGTCGCGCCGTAATGTCGATGTTGCGGCCGCCGATCGATGTGATGTCGCGGAAATTGGTGGCGAAATCCACCGCCCCGTTGCGACGTAACACGACTGTCGTAGTGCTGAGCCCAACGCCGGCCAGCGGATAGAGCAGCGTCTTCTTCGCCAGCACAATCGGAATGCCGACATCGAGGGTGCCGAACGCGCCGGTCGTTTCGGTGGTGTAGTTGGTGGCGGCCGCGCGCACCGGCAGATACTGATGACTTCCCGCCAGCAGCATCACTCTGTTCCATCGCACCCAGCTTTCGACGCCGAGCGTGATCGTATTCGTCTTCAGCAGTCCGCGACCCTGCGACGCCAGCTGCTGATTGAACGCCGTGCTGCCCAGCCCCATCGTACCGCCCTGAATACTGATCCCCGCCACCGGAGGCAGCACGGACGTGTCGGACGAAACCTTCTGCGCTGCCAGCGGCGCTGATACCGGTGGCGCTGACACCGCGAGCACTGCGCCGGCCGTCAGCAGAAGGCGAATGTGTCGAGCGATCATGTGGTTTTCTGGAGGTGAAGCTGTGGACCTGTTGTCGCGCGAACGCGTCGCCAGTCGAGAGTGACCAGAATTGCGTCGAGCGTGATTGCAACCGCCGACACCGCACACCACGGACAAAACGACTTGAGCACCACGAATTCGTAGTACTTGAGCCGGAGCGTGAACAGAACGGCGCTGTAAATCAACACCATCAACACCTGTGTTGGCCAAACTGAGTCAACCAGCGCATCGGATGTGGCTGCCAGTGCAACGGCTACCACAGTGGCGTATCCGATAGTGCCGATGAGGGCAACATCCACACCCAGGAAATACCCGTAGCGGCTGCCCTGCACGTACTCGCAGCCATGGCTGCCGCCAGCACAGCTCAGGCGACCCATGTACCCCATCTTCCAGAGCGCGAGGTAGAGGGCGACCATGCAGGACGCGAGGCTGATCAGCGCGATCGCGCGACGAAACGTCATTCGGCCAAGTCCTGGGTAGCGATGGGGCGGGTCTCGCGGCGTCAACGGCGCGGGCATGATGAAGACGGGATGGGGTCGGACGCTACTGCTCCGGCGCGGTTTGCCCTACCCTTAAGGAACCTCTGCAGATCTCCCAACGCCACGCCGGAGATCGGTGATGTCACAATGGCGCCATCCGGCTGTCCTTGTCAGGATGAGGTCGCTGTACCTGGCGCATGTTCCTGAGCCGCCAGGCTCACGCTGTCGCTGCTGCTGTCGGGTCCGATCTGTTTACCTCGCGCGGGGTATATCCTGCGTCGGGGCATGGCCCCGCGATCTTCTCCCTGGAGTCTGAATTCCGATGCGCGCTTCCAACCCTGTCCTTTCCCGCCTTGCCGAGGCGGCTCGCACCAATCTTTCGACCACCGCCAATGGCGAGGTGATGACGCGGGCCGGCACCGCCGGCAAGTCGATCATCCTGCTCGCGCTCTGCGCCTTCTCGGCTTCGTTCACCTGGTCGCAGGTCGCTGGCGGCAACACCGGCATAATCATGCCGGCGTTCTATGTTGGCGGTATCGGCGGATTCGTGATGGCGCTGGTCGTGTCATTCAAGCCGAACACAGCGCCGGTGACCGCCCCGATCTACGCTATCCTCGAGGGTCTTGTCCTCGGTGCGATCTCGGCCAGGATCAACAGCTTGTATGCCGGCATTCCGCAGCAGGCGGTGATGCTGACCTTCGCCGTCGCGTTGAGCGTGTTCGCGCTGTACCGCCTGAATATCCTCAAGGCGACTGAAGGATTCCGACGCATTGTCGTTGGCGCAACGGTCGGCGTGATGGTGTTCTATGTGGTCGGCATGGTGCTCTCGCTCTTCCACGTTGACCTCGGCTACTTCTCCAATTCGTCGAGCTTGATGGCGATTGGCGTGAATGTGCTCATCGCCGGAATCGCCGCGATGAACCTCGTGCTGAACTTCGACGACATCGATCAGGGCGTTCGCATGGGCGCACCGAAGCGCATGGAGTGGTATGGCGCGTTCGGTCTGATGGTGACGCTGGTCTGGTTGTACCTCGAAGTTCTTCGCCTGCTGTCGCGGCTGCAGGGTCGTCGCAGCTGATTCACTGATCGATTGTAAGGCCGCGGGCGCTCCTTCATCGGAGCGCCCGTTCTTTTTTCCGGTCGCGAAACTTTGTGAAATACCGGTGGGCTGCAAATGAAGTTCGGGTAGCACAGAGGGCGTCAAGGCGCCCGCCCAGCAAGGCGGAAACCGCGGCAATACCAGCGGTATTGTGAGGAATTGCAACGCCGGCCGGGGACAAACGACACGGCCGACTGCCGAGAGACTTCGGCGACGCTACACTAGGTTGCAGACACATCGCGATCGCGCACAGCGCCTCATCTCCAAACCGCATTCGCCTGCGCTTGTCGCCACGATTCGTATTTCTTGTCAACGCCGCCGCGGGAACCGGACTCGCGCCGCACCGGCTTGACGCACTGCTGGCGCGACACCCCGATCTCGCCGCTCGTTCACGCTTCGTGCGATCGGCATCGGCCGCTGAGCTTGACTCAACGCTGCGCCTGGCCGACGACGAAATTCCGACCGCGGTCGGCGGCGACGGTTCGTTCAACGCACTGACAACACTGATGGACCGCCGTGGCGAGCTGCAACGCACACTCGCCCTCGTCCCCTTCGGCACCGGCAACGCCACCGCCCACACACTCGGCCTGCGTTCCGCGGCGATTGCGATCGATGCGTTGGAGAA
>JANMWU010000845.1:0-2778 GCA_031380785.1 Gemmatimonadaceae bacterium | reverse complement strand
GCGTGTTCATGCTCGGCGCGACCGGCACCATCGGTCGCGACACAGTCAGTGCACTGATCGCACGCGGGCACGAAGTCGTCTGCTTCATCCGGCCCGGCGGAACGGGTCGCGGTGCAATGTCGGTGACGGAACGCTCAGCTGCGCTGCCCGGCGCCACGATACGACTGGGCGATGTCGGCGACCCTGCCTCACTTGCGCGCGATGGTTTTCAGGGCGAGCAGTTCGACGCGCTGGTGTCGTGCATGGCGTCGCGCACGGGCACGCCGAAAGACGCGTGGGCCATCGATCACCAGGCGCACATGAATGCACTGCATGCGGCAACGCAGGCGGGAGTGACGCAGGTCGTGCTGCTCTCGGCCATCTGCGTGCAGAAACCGCTGCTCGCATTTCAGCAGGCGAAGCTCGCGTTCGAGAAGACGCTGATCGAGTCAGGTTTGACGTACTCGATCGTGCGGGCGACGGCGTTCTTTAAATCACTGTCAGGACAGATCGGGCGTGTGCGTAACGGTAAGCCGTTTCTGGTCTTCGGCGACGGAACGCTCACCGCCTGCAAGCCGATCAGCGACGGTGATCTTGCTGCGTATCTCACCGACTGCCTCGACGACACTTCGCGTCACAACCGTATTCTGCCGATCGGTGGGCCTGGGCCTGCCATCACTCCGCGTCAACAGGCCGAGCATCTCTTCGCGCTGCTGGGACAGACGCCGAAGATCAAACACGTGCCGGTCCGGCTTCTCGATACGATCATTGGCGTGCTGGGCACGATCGGTCGCGTCGTCCCAGCACTGGTGGAGAAGGCGGAGCTGGCGCGTATCGGTCGCTATTACGCCACCGAGTCGATGCTCGTGCTCAATCCGAACACTGGGCGCTATGACGAGCACGCGACGCCATCTACTGGCACCGAGACGCTGTTCGACTACTACGCGACGCTGGTGCGCGGGGGGCGTGGGCCGGAACGCGGGGATCACGCGGTGTTCTGAGCGCGTTGCCTGCCAACCCGAAGGCATTGGCCCGCCGGCCTGCGACCGCCGCTCAACCGCCTTGTTTTTATATTCAATCGGATATACACTTGCGAATGAACCCGGTTCGGGACATTCGCGTGGCCAGCGGCCTTACTCAGCAGCAGCTCGCCGACGCTGCGTGCACGTCGCAACCCACGATTGCCGCCTACGAGAGCGGCGCCAAGAGCCCCACGCTGCGCACGCTGCAGCGCCTCGCCGCCGCGGCTTCTTCCGAGCTCGAGCTGCGTGTCGTGCCGCTAATGACGCGCGAGGATCGCCGCTCGCTGGCGCTGCACGCCGCAATCGCCGATCAACTTCGCGCCGATCCAGATCGCGTCTTGTCGCAGGCTGGCGCAGTACTCCGGCGAATGAGAGCGCTGCATCCCCACGCTCGTGCGCTGCTTGACGAGTGGCGCGTGATACTGAGGCGACCGCTGGGCGCGCTGCTGCCGGTGCTGACCGACGTCGACCCGTGGTCGCGGGAACTTCGCCATGTCACACCATTCGCCGGCGTGCTGTCTGCCGCAGATCGTGCGCGTGTGTATCGCGAATTTGCACGCATGGAGCAAGCAAATTCGGAATCGAGGCAAGCCTCATGACTCGCACGCAATTCGAACATGCGATCCGCGCCGCAGGTGGTGTACTTGGCGTATCGGATCTACTCGTGATCGGCAGTCAGGCCGTACACGGCAGCTTGCCTGACGATTTGCCCGCAGAAGCGATGCGGTCTATCGAAGTCGATGTTGCCGTGCGGGGCGATCGCAACGGCGCGCTCGCCGACCTTATCGACGGCTCCATTGGTGAAGCATCCATGTTCCATGAAACCTTTGGCTACTACGCGCAAGGTGTCTCGGAAACGACCGCCGTACTCCCCGATCACTGGCAGGAACGACTGGTACCGTTTCAAACACCCGCGACAAACGGCGTAACCGCGTGGTGCCTGGAGTTGCACGATCTCTGGATATCGAAGGCGATCGCCGGTCGTGAGAAAGACGTCGAGTTTTGTCGCGCACTACTCGCCGGTGGCGCGGTCAATCCGGGGACGCTTCGGAACCGACTCGATCAGGTCGGCGCGCTCGACAATCGAATCCGCTCCGCAGTTGCCGCACGGATTCCGCAGTGATCGACATACGGTGTGACACTTCCGCGGACAACATCGATCGCTGCGAAACGGATCAGATCACCGGCGCTGACGCGGCCGCACCATCCGCCGTGACACGCAACACTTTTCCGCCGAGCATCGTGTCGCTCTGCGGAAAGAGCCGATTGTGATTGTCGTTGGCTTTCATATACAGCAAGCCATCGGGACCAAACGCCGGGTTGGCAGCCACACCGTTCATGCCGCTCTCGCTCAAAAAACACGTGGCCAACGACGATGGGGGCGCCGTCAGCGTCGCAAGTGCATAAACTCATGGCATCCCGCGCCCCCTCGACTGCCATGTCACTGCTCCGCACCGCCACCAGCCCGATCATCATCGCTGCTGTCTGCCTCTCGACACTCAGCGCGCAGAGTCCCGGTGGCATCGACGCTCGCGCATCGCAGGCGCTGCGCTTCCGGAACATCGGCCCGTTCCGAGGCGGCCGTGTCACCACCGTCACGGGCGTACCGCAGCGCAAACTCGAGTTCTACATGGGGGCGACCGGCGGCGGCGTCTGGAAGTCCACCGACGCCGGTCACAACTGGATCAATGTGTCCGATGGTTTCTTCGCCACCGGCTCGATTGGATCGATCCGCGTCGCGCCATCCAATCCCGATGTGGTGTGGGTCGGCACCGGT
>JANMWU010000814.1:0-1731 GCA_031380785.1 Gemmatimonadaceae bacterium | reverse complement strand
GAATGTGCAGGGCTTCGGTGCCGGTGTGGGTCGCATCGGGCCGTACTACGAAATGGGCAACTGGTATCGCGGCGGCGCGGTGCAGATGCTGTTCATCGACTGGCTGATGGGCGAGCAGAATCAGACGCGACCAATGTTCCCTGCCAGCACCTCGCAGGACGAGCTGATTCGCGTCTCGAAGTCATTCGACCTCGCGCAGCACAGCCCGGCCGTCGACTGGGCTAAGGCGTTCTGGACGCTGCCGGAAGTGGATATCATCAAGGTCGCCGGCGGGCCGAACGGCATCTTCGCCGACTCGATGCCAATCGCGACTGGTGGCGCGATGATCAGACGCGCGCCGAATGATCCGGCCTGGTACAAGGGCGGGCTCTGGCATGACAACATGCCGATCAACATTCCCGGTCTGTGGCAGATGTCATGGTACGACGTGAGCGTTGGCCCGAACATCGCGATGTACAACCATGTGCGGCAGACGGCGAAAGGCGCGGGCGCCGGCAATCAGTGGATGATCATCGCGCCGGTGGCGCACTGTTCGTACACGCGCGCGACTGAACACACCGTGGTCGGCGAGCGTGACATGGGCGACGCGCGGCTTGGCTATCAGAACATCATGTACGCGTTCTTCGACCAGTTCCTGAAGGACAATGGCGCCAAGGCGATGGATACGGTGCCGAAGGTGCACTACTACGTGATGGGCAGGAACGAGTGGCGCACGTCCGACGTCTGGCCGGTCAAGGACGCGCAGGCAATGACGTTTCATCTGGGCAGCGGCGGCAATGCCAACACGCTCTCCGGTGATGGCAGATTGGTGCTCACACCGGCGCGCGCCGACAAGCCTGATCGCTTTGCCTACGATCCGATGAACCCGGTGGGATCACATGGCGGAAATGTGTGCTGTCAGGGCAACGCCGTCGGTGCCGGGGCGATGGATCAGCGCAAGGTCGAGGAGCGCCCGGATGTGCTGGTGTACACCAGCGACGCCTTCAGCGACGGCATGGAATTGAGCGGGCCGATCATGCCGACGCTGTACGTGTCATCGGACGCGAAGGACACCGACTTCACGGTGAAAGTGCTCGACGTGTACCCTGACGGAACTGCGTATAATCTCGACGAGTCGATCCAGCGCATGCGCTACCGCGAGGGTTACGACAAGCCGCCGGTGATGATGGAAAGCGGCAAGGTGTACAAGGTCACGCTGCAACCGTTGAACACCAGCAACTGGTTTGCACCGGGGCACAAGCTGCGCATCGAAGTATCGAGCAGCAACTTCCCGCGCTTCGATCGTAACCTGAACACCGGTGGCAACAACTACGACGAGACGAAGCCGGTGGTTGCGCACAACGTCGTGCATCATTCGTCACAGTATCCATCCACGATCACGGTGACGGTGGTGAAGAAGCCGGTTTCGGTGATTCCGTAGCGCCGGACAGCCGGGCAACTTTGGCGAGCATGTAGTTCCGCTCAGGCATGCTCGCCGTGCGCTCTGCCGCTGCCGTGAAGTGTGTAACGGCACGCTCCGCATCGCCCGATTTCTCGTAGAGATGAGCGCGGGCTGCGTCCAGCCGATAATGGGTCATGATGCGAGAATCTTCGGCCAGCGCATCCAGCTGGGCAAGTCCTACCACCGGGCCGTGCACCATCGCTGCGGCAATGGCCCGGTTAAGCGACACCATTGGATTGTCCGTCATGCGCTCCAGCAGCTGATAGAACGCAAGGATCTGCGGCCAGTCG
>JANMWU010000754.1:0-8767 GCA_031380785.1 Gemmatimonadaceae bacterium | reverse complement strand
CGAATGACGCGGAGAGCGATCTCGCCACGATTGGCGACGAGGAGTTTGGTGAACACGGCAGGCGGGCAAGTCGGGGAAGTCGCGCCGCCCACAATCGCGGGCGCGGACGAAGCGTGAAGCTAGCGGACCGGCCCGGCGATGAAGCAATCGAGAGTGGCGCTGTCGAGCAAACGGTCGCGAGGAAGCGAGGGAACGTTCAATGCGACTACGTTCAAGGGGACAGAGCTCTTGATCGGATCAAGTGCTCTGTCCCCTTGAAAATGTCGGCCGTATGCTAGCTCGATCAACTGACGCGGTTGAGAGCGATCAGACGGCCCGACGACGACGGGCGATCAGCGCAATTCCGGCAAGACCAGTGGCGAGGAGCAGATACGTTGACGGCTCCGGCACCACGTTCGTACGAACCAGGAATTCCTGAGCACCGCCGTCAAAACCAGTCGCGTTCACGTCGGTCACGACGGCCCAGCCGTTGGTATTCATCGAGCTGAGATCGGTCTGATACGCCAGGCTGACCCACGTCTGCACATTCGGATTTGTCTCGCCGCCAAACGGCAGCCAGCCACCAGTGGTGAGGTGCCAGATTGCACCCTGAATGCCCGCCCATTCGCTTGATGGTTCGGTATACAGATGTTCCGCCAGCCACGCCATCTTCACATACAGATGACGGGTGGTGTTTGCGTCGCCGTAGCCCATGCCCCAGCGAGTCCGCGAGAGCAAATCAGAGTCACTGCTCGAGAGCAGCGTGAGATTCGCGCTGTATGACTGGCCTTCAGAAAAACGGTTGTTCAGATCGACGCAGACGATATCGTGAATCGCGCTGCCGAAGATGCCGCCGAATGTCATCTGGAACGGCCCGACCATCGTGGTGCCCGGCGCGCCGCTGAACGTTGCGGTGATCGCGGTGGAGCCGACCGACGCTGTGACTGGCGTCGCCGAAATGTTGGTCGTGTTGGCCAGCGTGAGCTGAGCAGAAACCGAAATCGGCGATACGAGCAGGGCGAGAACGGTCAGAGCGAGCAGTTTGCGCATGGTGGTCTGAAAAAGGTGGCGTCCACGGTCCCGACCGCGACTTGACCATCTCCAAAGCACCACTCGGGCCTACAGCTGAGTACGTAACTATCCACGCAGCGTAACTGACTTTGCAGCAACGATTTACGGCGCCTATCCGGCTCAGGGTGTCGCCATTGTGACTATTGCTGCAGCCGCTAGTGCGTGGCGAGCCCACAACGGAGTCCTGTGCGAGATTTGCGCGTTTGTGGCGCTGACGCTACGGTCCAGCTCGACGGCCTGCCCGGCTCAAAGCGGAATATTGCCGTGCTTCTTCGGCGGATTCCGGTCACGCTTTGCCGAAAGCGTGGCCAACGCGTCGATCAGCCGCGGGCGCGTGTCGCGCGGATCGATGATGTCATCGACGTAGCCCCAGGCCGCTGCCATGTACGGATTCGCGAATTGCTGCCGGTACTCCTCGACCTTCGCATCCAGAGCCAGCGCCGGATCCTCCGCCTCGCCGATCTCACGCTTATAGATGATTTCAACGGCGCCTTTCGGGCCCATCACCGCGATTTCAGCGGTTGGCCATGCGACGTTGAAATCGCCGCGAATGTGCTTCGAACTCATCACGTCATACGCGCCGCCGTACGCTTTGCGCGTGATGACGGTGAGCTTCGGTACCGTCGCTTCACAGTACGCGTACAAGAGCTTCGCGCCATGCCGGATGATTCCGCCGTGTTCCTGCGCCACTCCGGGCAGAAAGCCCGGGACATCTTCGAACGTCACGATCGGGATGTTGAAGGCGTCGCAAAACCGGATGAAGCGTGCGCCTTTCATCGACGCCGCAATATCCAGTACACCGGCCAGCACGGCCGGCTGATTCGCCACGATTCCGACGCTGGCACCACCGAGATGCCCAAAGCCACACAGGATGTTCTGGGCGTAGTCGCGGTGCACTTCGTAGAACTCGCCGTCGTCCACGACACGTCGGATCACATCCAGCATGTCGTACGGCTTGTTCGGATTCTCAGGCACGACGTCAAGCAATGCCTCGTCGCGTCGATCGTGCGGGTCGGTGTCGTTGCCGCGCGGCGCGTCGGCGAGATTGTTGGAGGGCACAAACCGGAACAGTTCGCGGATCTGCGTGAGGCAGGCGATTTCAGAATCGCAGGCAAAATGCGCGACGCCCGACGTGCCGGCGTGTGTGTCCGCGCCACCAAGCGCTTCCATCGTGACGTCTTCGTGGGTGACCGTCTTCACCACGTTCGGACCCGTCACGAACATGTAGCTGGTGCCGCGGACCATGTAGATGAAATCGGTGATTGCCGGCGAGTACACGGCACCGCCGGCACATGGTCCGAGGATCGCGGAAATCTGCGGCACGACACCGCTTGCGAGCGTATTACGAAGGAAGATGTCAGCGTACGCGCCCAGCGCGACGACACCTTCCTGAATCCGCGCGCCACCGCTGTCGTTCAAGCCAATCACCGGCGCCCCGTTTCGCACGGCGTGGTCCATGATCTTGCAGATCTTCATCGCGTGCGCCTCGGCAAGCGATCCACCGAGCACGGTGAAATCCTGCGAGAACACGTAGACCAGACGTCCCTCGATACGACCGTGTCCGGTCACCACGCCATCGCCGTAGACTCCGGCCGCATCCGTGCGCGCGGTGACGAAGCGATCACTTTCGACGAACGATCCCTCGTCGAGAAGTATGTCGAGCCGCTCACGGGCGGAGAGTTTCCCCTTTGCGTGCTGAGCGGCGAGTCGGGCGTTGCCGCCACCCAATTCGGCTTCGGCACGTCGGCGCGCGAGGAGTTCGAGTTTTTCGGTCATTGACATGAGGGCGGAAGGTAGCGCTGGCACCCTGCCGTCGCGACCGAGTGCCGGCGGCGGTGGCCGGACCGTAGACGCGAGCACCGCCGCAGTGGAGTTTCCGGTGATGGAGCCATGCGCGTCCTGCTGACCGGCGCTCGTGCGCCGGCGACCCTCGAGCTGGCGCGGCTCTGCGCCCGGGCCGGCCACGAGGTGCACGTCGCTGACACACACCGATGGCACGTGTGTCGCGGTTCACGTCTCATCGCACGCAGCCACCAGCTGCCGGCTCCCCGCAATTCGCACGCGAGATTCACGCGAGCCGTGCAGACCATCGTGGACAGCTACGCAATCGACGTCATCGTACCGACGTGCGAAGAGATATTTCATCTCGCCTCAATTCGCGACCATCTGCGTGCGAAGGTCACCTGCGAACCGCTGGACCGGCTGGCGCCGCTGCACGACAAGTGGCGCTTTGTTGCAGCCTGTCAGGCCGCAGGCGTCAAGGCACCGCGAACTCATCTCCTGACAGCTGAGAACATCGCCGCGTCCCTGCCGGTCGGCGCGTACATTCTCAAGCCGCGCTACTCACGGTTTGCAACGCGTGTGCATCGTTGGCACACTTCAATGTCGTTTCCGGAACACGTGGACGCTGCGTCGTCTCAGTGGATAGCGCAGGAGCAGATCACCGGCGCATCCCTCTGCACGTGGAGTGTCGCCGCGCGCGGGACAGTTGTCGCCCACGCGACGTACGCCGTTGACGCGACGGCAGGACCGATGGGTGCCGCGATTGCGTTCCGCAGCCTGCGTCACGAGGGCGCGCTGGCGTGGGTGCGGCGCTTTGTTTCGCATCACCGATTGACGGGTCAGTTCGCCTTCGACTTCATCGATGACGTGCCTGGTGTCACCGCGATCGAATGCAACCCGCGGCTGACCAGCGGCGTGCATTGCTTTCGCGATCAGCCCGACGTGGTGCGCGCGCTGCTGAACAGTGACATCGCGCCCCTGCCGGGATTGCTCGAGCCGCCTGCCGGCCAACGATTCCGCAGCCGCCTCGCCATGATGATGTACGGACGATCAGCGGGCGATGGTGTTGGCCTGCTGGACGCAAACGATGATCCATGGCCGCGCCGCCTGCAGCTGATCACCGGGACGCACGCGCTGGTTTCGTCCGCGTTGCACGGCACCGGTCCGCGGCGATGGAGTACGCACGACATCGAATGGAATGGCGAATGAGCAACGCTGCTGATATAGACGCACTCTGGACACCGCTTGTCGAGCACGGGTTCGCCTGGTGCGCGGCGAATGCGATGGCTGATGCGAGCTGGCTGGATGTCGACGGTGTCGCGTGGCGAGTCGCACTGACGCACCCGACCGTACGTAACTGCTACGTGGTCAGCGCCACTGGCCAGTATCTTGACTACGCGCGCGAGGAAATCCGGCGACTTCCATCGGCCCCGCGACGCATCGCGTCGTACGCGGCCGTCGGCCTGCTGGCGCCGTTGCTGCGCAGACTCGATCCCATCGTGGTCCTCGATGCACTGCCGGTGTCGACGGTGCTTCACCAACGCCGGTCGGACTCGGAATGGTCGCGTGCAATCGACGCCGCGCGGCGGACATTTGCCGGCGTGCCAATCGTGGTGCGCTCCCTCGACAGCGTCTCGGCCGGATCAGCGCTCGCTGCACTCCCGGGGCTTGGCTTGCAGCTTGTACCGAGCCGGTTGGTCTTTCATCAGGATCCGCGGCGCGACGATTTCTGGCGCATCCGGAACGTGCGGCACGACCTGGCCCTTTCGCGGAACTTGCCGCTGGAGTCACGCGAATTGACGGCGGCCGACAGTGCGCGCATCGCGGAACTGTATTGGCTGCTGTACGGGCACAAACACTCGATGCTGAACCCACACTTCAGCACGCACTGGCTTGCGCATGGCATCGAGCGCGGTGTCCTGAAGGGCGAGGGACTTCTTTATGATGGATGCCTCGCGGCCGCATATCTGTCGTATTCGGTTGACGACGTGATGACGAACCCGGTCTTCGGCTATGACACTGCACTGCCGCAGCAGCTTGGCCTGTATCGGCGATTGAGCCTGCTCACGATGCAGTCGGCCCGCACGCGCGGGCATCGCATTCACGCGTCGAGCGGTGCTCCGGGATTCAAGTCCTCACGCGGTGGAATGGCGGTCATGGAGTATCACGCAGTGGATCTTCGCGGTGTGAGCGGCACGCAGGCGGCCGCGTGGTCGCTTTTCCTGCGCGTCGCTGGCGCGGTCGCGCCATCGGTTCTGCGTGAGGCGCAGTGAGCCGATGGCTGCGACGACGCGCTGCAGATACCTTCCGGAAATGAAGCGATTGTATTTCGCCGGAATGCTGCTGCACGCGAGCGCGTCACTGCTTCCCCTTGCCCTGTCCGCGCAAGCGTCGGCGCCTGACTCCGTGAAAACGACCGGCGGACTCAGTCTCGGCATCAGCGGCTTTCACAGCGGCGATGGCACGACAGTCGTCGGCGACGTGATGTGGGTGGGTGAGGAGATGACAGACGGTGCGGGCATTCGCCTGCTGCGACAGGGTTTGTCACCGCGCGCGCATGGCTACGCGGCGATGATCGTGATAGGCGGTCCACCCCGCGACAGCGTGCAGTGGCTGCGGATCGACTTCGGGCTGGGCTACGTCGGACAGCAGTCCGACCGCGCACTGAAGTTTTATCAGCGTCATGGCATCGGCGCGCAACTCGGCGCCACCATTGCGCCGGTCAGGATTGGTATTCTTCGTCCTGAGTTGAACGGCTGGGCGGTGGTGGGAACATCGGCGCGCTTTCTTGGCGTGTCGGTTGGTTTGCGAGTGCTGAACCCGCGAAAGCACTGACCAGTCGCACCTGCTCTCCGCATGGCGCCTCAGCAACTAATCAGCGTCGCCGATCGCGCGCCGGCGGAATCATTTCGCGCGATGCCGCACTGTTGGCCTCGGACCGTCGGTTTCGGTGCGATCCTCGACACTGGCGGGCGCCGCGCTGGCAATGAGCGACGCAGGCTGGACGGCGCCCGCGCCAAATCGCGCGCGGACGCGATCAACGGCGGCGGCGAGCGCCCGATCGCGGGGCGTTTCTGTTGCAACCCGGGTGGTATCCGGAAGCAATGACAGCTGCTCGGTGATGTCGCCGTCATCGAGCTGTGAGAGCGCCACACCAAGCAACCGCACCGGCAGCCGCCGCTTGGTACGCAGCTTCCGCAGCAGCTGCCGCGCCGTGGTGAACACGGCGCGATCCGTACTGACAGGAAAATCCAGCGTACGGCTGGCGTTGTGAGTCGTGAAGTCGTTCTGCCGAAGCTTGATGGTGATGGTCCGGGCTCTGAGTCCATCACCGCGCAGGTCAGCCACGACACGCACCGCGAGGCGCTGCAATTCAACCTCGAGTGCCGCATCGTCAGCAATGTCGTGATCGAAGGTGTCTTCGCGGCTCATGGCTTTCTGCTGTTCGCGACCGCGCAGCGACGAGGATCCGAGGCCCTGCGATTTGCGCACCAGCCATTCGCTGAGCTTATCTCCCAGATAGCGACGCAGCGTCAGCGGATCCGCGTCAAGCACGTCGGGCACGCGCACGAATCCGAGGCTCGTCAGCCGCTCCTGCGCCTTCGGTCCGATGCCCGGAATCTCAGCCAACGGCTGCGTGCGCATGAACCGCTCTTCGTCACCAGGGGCTACTATTCTCACTCCGGTTGCGCCACTCCCCGGAATTGGCTTTGCAGCACCAGCGGCGATCTTGGCGATGAGCGTGCTGGTGCCGCCACCGATGGAGACGCTGCATCCGGTTTCGGCGATGACTGCGGCTCGAATCCGCTGCGCCGTTTCCGTCATCGGCTCCTCGTGGTACATGGCTTCGGTGCCGGTCAGGTCGAGATAGAACTCGTCCACGCTCGCCGCTACGACCACCGGGGCGAAGCGCACCAGCACATCGCGGATGGCCTTGCTCTTTTCGCCGCACGCGCCGCGAGGCACCGGCACCACCATCGCGTCTGGGCAGAGTCGCAACGCCTGAGAGATGGACATCCCTGATCGCACACCGAACGCACGCGCTTCGTAGCTCGCCGAGCAGACGACGCCGCGGCTGCCCGGGCGGCCGCCGACGATCAGGAGCGACGCCTTGCCGGCTCCAGCCG
The DNA here is from genome assembly GCA_031380785.1 of Gemmatimonadaceae bacterium. Classification (GTDB taxonomy): domain Bacteria; phylum Gemmatimonadota; class Gemmatimonadetes; order Gemmatimonadales; family Gemmatimonadaceae; genus JACMLX01. The sequence goes on along the minus strand of JANMWU010000754.1, from coordinate 1,808 downwards.
GATCGACGAGCCGCGCGACTGCCACAAAAAAAGCGTCCGCGTCGGCCAGCAGGATCCTCGGAGTGCGAGCATCAGCGGACGAGGCGGACGTAGCCATACCCGAAACTTACCCGAAAGACACCGGCTAACGGCACTCCCCCGGCGCCGCCACTCGCTCAGGCCTTGGCCTGAACCCTGGCAGCGTCTGCGGCAGCGAGTCGGCGACGTCGTTCGGCAACGGCGAGCGCTGCCAGACCCACGGCAGTCATCAGCAGCGTGGCCGGCTCCGGCACGGGGCTGAGCAATCCGCCGATAATCACATTATCAACGTCCTGATAGAAACTGAGGCTCTTGCCGGCGGCGGATCCCACGAACGGCGTGCGGAACTCCACCTTGAGCGTCTCGAACAAGTCGCCCACGGGACCGGTTGAGCCAACCATCTGGACCGAGTTCATATATGTCGCGAGGATGTTATTCGCGTCAGGCGTGGTGAGCTCAAAATCTCGCCCGAGGTTCGAGTTTACAGTCCCGCTCGCTCCGCCGAACGTGCGATCAAAGATGACTGGTGAGGTTGAACCGATGAGCGTCAGCGTCGTGAGCTGATTCGCGGCGCCGAAGACGGTGAGGGTGAAGGGGACATTGAAGGTGTTTGACGTCGCGCCAAGCGTCAGGCTGAACCGGCCCGCGAAGTTGACGCCGGTCAGTCCACCGCCGAGATCCTTCCACGCCCCCGAAAACGTCTGGCCATCCGAAAACAGTCCGGTGACCGTCATTCCGAACATGTTGTTGCCGAGCGTTGAGAAATTTCCGATCGACGGCGCGTAATACGGCGTTCCGTTCGTCTGGGCGAGGGTCTGAGCCCGAGCTGCCGGCGCGCCCACGATTAGTGCCGCGAGAACGACTCCGGTGGCCTTGTAGAGCGACATCGCTCCATCCTGAGGTAAACGGTGAGATTGCCATCCTCGGCCCTCGAGTCTGGTCAACGCACCCGTCCATTGCAAAACACTCACCAACCTCGTGCATTATACTTTGATCTGCGTAAACACTTGTCAATCAGAAGCTTATGCCGATTCACCTCATCTGATGTAACATGTAATTGACGTGTGCTGGCGTCGCAGTCTGCCAGATCCGTCGCACGGTGCAAATAAATGGTCCCAATGAATGACAACCGCCCCGCCGCTCAACGGAGCGACGGGGCGGACTGAAAGCAGACTACGGAGCGATCGCCCTATTCGTCGTCTGCTTCGTCGGCGACGCCCGTTTCAACTTCCGGCTGAGCGCCTTCCGGCTTCGGCTCAGGCTTGGGCGGCTGGTCGGCTGGAATGTTGTTCACCGACAGCACGATCCGGCGGTGGATCGGATCCACCTCGTTCACGGTCATGTCGAGCGTCATGCCTTCCCAGATGACTTCGTCAAGCTCGGTGTACTGGAGCGGAACGTTGATCTGGTTCTGAGGCACGAAGCCTTCGATGTCGTTGCCGACATCGACCACGATGCCCTTGTCGGCCAGGCGAACGACCTTGCCCGAAAGCGCAAGGTTGACGGGGTACGTCTCGCCGATACGCAGCCACGGATCCTCCTCAGCCTGCTTGAGGCCAAGGCTGATGCGCTTGTTCTCCGCATCGATGTTGAGGATCACCACGTCCACCGAATCGCCCTTCTTGACGACTTCCGACGGGTGCTGAACGCGCTTGGTCCAGGACATGTCGGAGATGTGGATCAGGCCGTCGATACCCGGCTCGATTTCCACGAAGGCGCCAAAGCTCGTCAGGTTGCGGACCTTACCCGAGATACGGGTGCCGACCGGGTACTTGAGCGGCAAAACGGCC
>JANMWU010000751.1:0-1518 GCA_031380785.1 Gemmatimonadaceae bacterium | reverse complement strand
GAGCAGCAAACCTCGATCTGCGAAATCGCATCGCCGCCATTCAAGGAAGCGGCGCGCGCGGCCGAGTTCCGGCGCCGGCTGGAAACGCTCGGCATCACCAATCTTCGCATCGACGCCACCGGCAATGTGATCGGCGAGCGTCCCGGCACCGGTACCGGTCCGACGGTAGTCCTGTCCGCCCATCTCGACACCGTATTCCCCGAAGGCACCGACGTCCACGTGAAGCGCGACAGCACTCCCGCAACCGGTGTTCGACTCACGGCACCCGGCATCGGTGACGATTGTCGCGGCCTCGCCACCGTGCTCGCCGTCGCGCGTGCGATGAAGTCGGCGAACGTGCGCACCGCTGGCATGGTCTACTTCGTCGGCACTGTCGGCGAAGAAGGTCCGGGCAATCTGCGCGGCGTACGCGCGCTGTTTGCCGGAGAGCTCAAGGGCAAGATCAACTACTTCATCTCAGTCGACGGCATCGGCTTCGGCGCCACCAGCGGCGCGGTTGGCAGCAATCGCTACCACGTGTCGTACAAGGGGCCGGGCGGTCACAGCTACGGTGCGTTCGGCATGCCGAATCCGATTCATGCGATGGGCCGCGCCATCGCGAAGATCTCTGATTTTCAGGTGCCTGAGTCGCCGCGCACCACGTTCAGCGTGTCGGTGGTGAAGGGCGGAACATCGGTGAACTCGATTCCCGATCTCGGCGCCTTCGACGTCGACATGCGATCGGAGAGCGCCGCCTCGCTCGCAACGCTCGACGCAAAGTTTCAGCTCGCCCTCCGCGACGCGCTGCGCGAAGAACTCGCGCGCTGGCCGAACAGCAAAGTGCCGTTGACGATGAGCATCGACACCATCGGCATCCGCCCCGCCGGTTCGCAGCCGGACAGTGCGCGCATTGTACGCATCGCGGTGGAAACCGGCAGACTGCTCGGCTTTCCCGTCACACCAGGCGCCAACAGCACCGATTCGAACATTCCGATCGGACTTGGTATCCCCGCCATTACTCTCGATGCCGGTGGTCGCGGACTCGGCACGCACTCCCTTACCGAATCGTACGCCGACGGCCCGAACGGATTCCTCGGGCCGCAGTGGATCACGCTCGTGGTCGCGACTCTGGCCGGCATAAAGTAGCGGCTACGTCCCCAGCTGCTCGAACCGCTGATTACCGATCCGGTACGCCTTCCAGTCTTTCCAGTCGAAATGCCACCATTCGGCTTCGAAGACGTGAAAGCCCTCGGACTCCATCGCGGCGCGCAGGATCTCGCGCAACGCGCGCTGACGGCTCGTTCCACCTGGATACTCAGGATACGATCGATCCGACATCTCGTCGTATCCGCCGGTGGTGACGATCGGCTGCCCGGTGCGCCGGTCATACATCGTGAGATCCACCGCCCCGCCGCGATTGTGACGTGAGCCGGCAGCGGGATCGGCCACGAACTGGTGCTTGTCCTCCGGCGTACCATCCCAGAACATCTTCGTCACATACCACGGCCGGTAGCCATCGTGGATCAGCAACCCGTACCC
>JANMWU010000695.1:0-2775 GCA_031380785.1 Gemmatimonadaceae bacterium | reverse complement strand
GTTCATGTCCGCCGGCGGCTACCATCATCACCTCGGCACCAATGTGTGGGCCGGCGCCGGCGCGAAGCCGGCCACGCCGGACGACCCGCAATTGCTGGAGTGGGTGCTCGAACTGCCGTCAGAGGCTGATGTGAACGCAGTAGCCGCAAGTCTGCAGCGCGTCGGCCAGACAGTCACGCCATCCGCCGAAGGCACGAGCATCACGACTCGCGATCCGTGGGGGACAGCTCTGCGTGTAGACGTGCCGCGCGTCGGCGTCGCGCTGAATCTCTGAGCGTGACTCGAACGTCTGGTCAAGTGACAGATCGCTGTGCAAACGGGGCGCGCATCTCATGACGATGCGCGCCCCCTATTTCATGAACGATGGTCGGGCTGCGTTGTTACGGCGCCTTCTCCAGATCGCGAAGCCACACATTGCGATAACGCACCTTGTGCCCGTGATCCTGCAGCGTGATCGGCAGGCGATCGGCATGCATGGAATACGGCGGGCGCGACTTGTTTGCCGTCGGGCCGACGAGTTCCATGTTGTCCTGAATCAATACACCGTTCAGGAACACGGTGAAGCGCGCCGCCGACTGCAGCGAGCCATCAGGCTTGAAGCGCGGCCGATGGTACACGATATCGTACACCTGCCACTCACCCGGCGCGCGCGTTGCGTTCACAAGTGGCGGGAACTGGCCATACAACGCCCCGGCCTGACCATCGGCATACGTCACGTTGTCGCGCGAATCGAGCACCTGCACTTCGTAGCGACCGTCGGCCATGAACACGCCGCTGTTGCCGCGATCCTGACCCGTCCCGGCGGCGGGCTTTGGTGTGGCCCACTCGATGTGCACCTGCGCATCGCCGAACGCGTCTTTGGTGCTCAGTTGGCCACTGCCCGGCACGACTTCGAACGCGCCGTCGGCAACGCGCCACTTCGCTGGCGTACCACTGCCCGACGTCCACTTATCGAGCGACGCGCCACTGAACAGCACGACCGCATCGGCGGGCGGTGCGATCGTGTACACGGCACCGGGTTGAACGACGCGCGGATGCGGGCGTTCCTCCGAATGCTGCGGCCATTCACTGAGCTTGCTCTGTGCGCCGAGTGACGCGGTGCAGATCGCAAAAAGCGCGAGCGGAGCGGCGAATTTCATGACGGGTCTCAGAGTTCGGGATTCAGGTGACGGTAAACGCCTTGAGCAGGCCGTGGACGTAGTGAGCCTTGCCGTCCTTCATCTCCGGGACGAAGCAGATGAGCGCATACTCGCCTGGCGCGAGGTCCACCGGAATGTACGCGACAGCATCTTTTGCGAGCCGGGACGCGCCGCCGATCGCGGTGCCCGGCGGCGTGCCCTTTGGTAATTTGACCCCCAGCGTACGTTCCGCGCCGGTGATCGTGAGTTCATGCCCAACCCATCGCGATTGCCACATCCCGACGTCATTTCCGCGTGACTCGCACTCCCGATCCTGAGGCGCGCTTCTCGCCCCGCCGCCTGACATACACGCTGGCGGTGCTGTTCGGGCTGAATTTCCTGAATTTTTACGATCGCCAGGTGATCGGTGCGGTCGGCGAAAGGATCAAGGCGGAATGGCAACTGAGTGATGGCCAGCTGGCCAGCCTCACCACTGCATTCGTGCTGTTGTACGCGCTGGTCGGCATTCCTTTCGGTCGTCTGGCAGACACGGCGAAGCGTCGTCTCGTGCTCAGTGGCGGCGTCGTGACCTGGAGCATGTTCACGGCGTTGTCAGGCGCGGCGACGAGTTTCACGTCGCACTTCCTGTTTCGCATGGGTGTCGGTGTCGGCGAAGCCAGTCTGGCGCCGACCGCCAATGCACTTATCGCCGATCTGTTTCCACCGGCAAAGCGCGCGCGAGCGCTGAGCGTCTTCATGCTCGGTCTGCCGCTCGGGCTGGGTGCGAGCTATCTGATCAGCGGGCTGGTGGCGAAAGCGACCGGAGGCTGGCGGCCAGCGCTGTACGTCGCGGCCGCACCGGGGCTGCTGCTCGCGATCCTGACGCTGTTTATCGCCGAACCGCGGCCTGACGTCGCGTCGACCGCGCCGGTGTCGGCGGGCGCACTGCGGGGTGACGACATTTCGGCGTCGGCGTTGGCGTCGATCCGTACCATTCTGCGTATTCCGACGATGTGGTGGATCATCGCATCGGGTGCGCTGATGAATCTGGTGATGTACTCCGTCGGCGCGTTCTCGACGTCGTTCTACATCCGCTATCACGGCCTTGACATCGACATCGCGAACCGGTTCAACGCCGCGGTGTTCGGCCTTGGCGGCGGACTGGGGATGCTGATCGGTGGCTGGCTTGGAGACCGTGCCGGACGACGCGGTGCGGCGGGTCGGCTGCGTCTCGCAGCGATTGGGTGTCTGGCCGCGGCACCGCTGCTCTGGCTGGCACTTGAACAGCCGCGCGGCGCAGCGTCGTCATTTGCGGGCTATCTGTTTTCGGCGGTGCTCGCGATCTACTTCTACTACAGCACTGTGTACGCCGCGATTCACGACCTTGTCCCGGCGGGCAATCGGGGCATGGCGATGTCGGTCTACTTCTTTGTGTTCTACCTGTTCACCGCCATCGGCCTGGTGCTGTTCGGGCGACTGAGCGATGCCATGGCGGCCCGTGCGCTCGCGACCGGCGTTTCAGCGGCCGAAAGCCGGGCGCTTGGACTGCACGACGCCATGTACACCATGCCATTGTTCTGCGCGGCACTGGCGGTCGTGCTGTACGTTGCGTCGCGGTCGGCGGGGCGCGAATCGCGCCGACAAGCGGGGCTGCTCT
>JANMWU010000687.1:0-7362 GCA_031380785.1 Gemmatimonadaceae bacterium | reverse complement strand
CTGGTGGCTGTGGCGCACCGTGTATCTGGCGAAGCTGCCGCGCATCGAGAAGAAGGTGCGCGTCGCGCTCGAGTGGACGCTCGATCTCTTTTTTTCGAAGGACACCGTGCAGTTCGCCACGCGACAGGCGTCGTTCATTTCGCGTGCAGAAGCGCCAGCCGTCGACATGGGTGACTCGCCTGCCGACGGAAATTCCGCGATCGGGAACCATTTCGCGCTCGGCGGCAATATCGCCGGCGACGCGCACGATCGCGCGTCGTCACACCTACGCATGGAGAGCACATGAAGTTACAGGCCAGGTGGTGTGCGGCGCTCATTCTGGTCGCTGCAGCAGGCTTGTGGTACGCCTTCCGCCCCGAGCGGCTGTTCGTGAACGCGCGCGTCAATGAATCCATCGGAACAGTCGCAGCGAACGCGCCGCTGGCCTCCGGCGCCTTTCACGGTGTGCACCACGACACCAAGGGTGCAGCAACCGTTCTGCAGTTGCCTGACGGCAAGCGCGTGCTGCGTCTGACGGCGTTCGAAACGTCCAACGGCCCGGATGTTCGCGTGTACCTCGTTGCCGCGTCCGATGCCAGCGACAACGAAACGGTCACAACGGCCGGCTTTATCGAGCTCGGCGCGCTCAAGGGCAACGTCGGTGACCAGAACTACGACGTCCCTGCCACGATCGACCTGAAAAAGTATCGGACAGTCACCATCTGGTGCCGACGCTTCGGCGTCAACTTCGGCAGCGCGCCACTCACGGCCGCCTGACCACCATTAACAGCACTCATTTCACTTTCGAGGAACTCTGTCGATGTCACACCTGAAGACTGTTGTCGTCGCCCTGCTGCTGGCTCCCGCGTCGCTGTTTGCCCAGTATGCCACGGGTCGGGAAGTGCAGTTCACTGTACGAGTTGAGAACGTGTCCACGCCACAAACGCTTCATTTGTCCAATGGCACCACCGCGCCGGCGCCAACGGCACCGCTTCTCTGGACCGTCACCGACGGTGGGAACCCGTTGTTCACGGCCGGCCGAAAGGATCGCGGACAGGGCCTGGAGCAGCTGGCCGAGGATGGCAATCCCGGTGTGCTCGCCGACTACATCAAGGCCCGCATGCACAGCGTTGCGTACAGCGGTATTGTCACCACGCCGGTCGGCGACAAGTCCGCCGGTCCGATCCTTCCCGGCAAGGTCTACGAATTCTCGTTTCCCGCAGCGCCCGGGCAGCGCCTCACCATGGCCATGATGTTCGGACAGTCGAACGATTTGTTCTACGCGCCTGGCGCCAGCGCGATCGCCCTCTTCGACAAAATGGGCAAGCCGCTCACGGTTGACGCCACCCGGCAGTTCCAGCTGTGGGATGCCGGAACGGAAGTGAACGAAGAGCCGGGCCTCGGCCCCAATCAGGCGGCGCGTCAGCCCGCGCCGAACACCGGGCCGAGCGAGAACGGCGTGGTGCGACTGGTGCACGATTCCTTCCACTATCCCGCCGTCAGCAGCGTGATTCGCGTCAGCATCGCGCCGACGCCGGTTCCGACGGCCAAGAAGTAAATGCCCTCATACTTCGCCTGCCGGGATTGATGCGCATGGCGGCGGAGAACAACTTCGGCGGGACCGGCGGGACACCTGTTCCGCCGGTCCCGCGCCGCGGTTCGTCCGCGGCGCTTGCCGCGGAAGTGCGCGACGGCCTGTCGCGGCGGCGTCGCGAATTGCCAGGTCGCTTTCTGGCCGATCGTGCTATTGCAGCGACACGTCGCACGGTGGAACAGATCGTGGATGACAGATTGCGGCGCGTTGAGCGCCCGCTCCTCCATGCGTGGATTGAAGCGGAAGGGGCTGCGCGCCTTATGAAGCGTCTGGTGGATGTGATCCCGTCCGGCGCGACGACGGCACTGGTCCTGCTCGAGTCGCCTGTCACGCGAGCCAGTCTGCGCGACTGTGTCGTGGTGGAGGAAACGGCGGATCTGGCGCACGAAGGCGCTGCGCGATGTGCGGCGGCGAGTCCCGCGTGCACGGCGGTTCCGATTGTCGCCAATCCAACGATGACGATTTCGGTCGAGCGGTGCGCAACTACCTGCTTCACCCTGTTCGGCAGTGCGTTGATGCGCTTCTCTCCGGTCGCTGCCGTGCGCGCGTTGCGCGCTGTGCGTGCCGCCATGACCCGAAGCGATCTGTTGCTCCTCGGTCTGGATCTGCGGTCAACGGATGACCGTCAGGCTCAGGGCACTGATCACGGCGAGCTACTGACGGCGCTGCATCGGCACGCACTGACAGTGGCAAACCGTGAGCTCGGGATGGAATTTCCTGTGCACAGTTTTCGGTATCAATGCGTGTACGACGACGTTGCCAAGCGGCTCGAAGAGGGCCTGACGTGTGCGTCGCGCACGCGCGTGGCGAGCCCGATTATGGAGCCGCTCACACTGCGCGCCGGTGAGCACCTTCGCACTGGCGTGCAGCATAGCTACGGGCGCCTGATGCTGGAGCCGATGCTGCGTGGCGTCGGTCTGTCGTTGGACAGCTGGCGGGAGGCCGCCGATGGGTCGCACGCCCTCGCCGCCGCTGTCGTGCGTGTGCCGCAGGACAACGAGTCTTGACACAGTCTGCCGCGGCGGCTCGCTTATGTTGATTGCACTTCCCGGCTCGGGCGTTGAGGACAATGACTCACTCCCGTGGACAACCCTCGGCCGCGCGCCCTGTTTACGGATTTTGCCCTCTTCCATGCTTCTGCTGAGTGCGAGCGAGTTCGATCAGGAGCTCGCCGCGATAATCCCGTCGGCGTACGGCGTCGCGTTGCGCCTCACGCGGAACCGCGCGGACGCGGAAGACCTGGTGCAGGAGGCAGCGCTGCATGCGTGCCGGGGTCGCGCGGGATTCGAGCCGGGAACAAACTTCAGAGCGTGGTTCTTCCGGATATTGACGACGACGTTCTGGGGTGCTCATCGCCGAGCAGGTCGTCGCCCGTCAACAATAGATTTCGACGACGCGCCAGCGCTGCAGCTGTATCAGCGATCGGCCGAGGCCGGGTTGCCCCGCGACGGCGACAATCCGACGGCGGACCTCATCGACCGCATGGGCACAGAGCGTGTTGCTGAAGCGCTTTCCGCGCTGCCCGAGGAATTCGGCGTCGTGTGCACGTTGTACTTCATGGAGGATTTCGCTTATCACGAAATCGCTGAGATCCTCGGAGTGCCTGTGGGCACCGTGAGATCGCGCCTGCATCGCGGCCGCAAAATGCTGCAGAAAGCGCTGTGGCAGGTTGCCAGCGATGCCGGCATCGTTGCTGTGGCCGCTGGGGAGATGACGTGTTAATGAGTACCTCGCGTCGATTCACATGCGAAGAGGCATTTCGTCGCCTTGACGACTATCTCGACCGCGAGCTCTCGCCCTCGGAAATGAATCTGATTCGCGAGCACCTGGAGATCTGCGAGGGATGCGCGCGCGAATTCACATTCGAGGAAAGCGTGATCCGGAATGTGCGCGGCAGGCTGCGCGACGTGGATGTGCCGCCGGACATTGCCGATCGCGTGCGTCAGCTCGCAGCGACGGTATTGCGCGATGAGGCGAGCGGCTGACGCGCAGGCTCGCGCGCCAGGCTGAGCCCCGCTTCACGCACACCGGTGTGCTCGAGCCACGCGTTCGGAAGCACATCAAGACTTTCCTGAAGTGTCCAGAAGTCCACTGACGACGGGTCGCCATACCGGACGTCATCCAGCCCGAGCGCATCGTGCAATCCGGACGCGCGAGCCACCACCGTCTTCGACCAGAGCGATCCGTCGAACTTCGCGCCGTGACAGCGCACACCATTCAACGTGGCGAGCGTAAGGTCCGCGTTTCGCAAATCCGCGCCCGTCAGATCACACCCGGTCAGTATTGCGCCGACCAGAGAGCTGTGCGCAAGTGACGCACCGGTCAGGTCGCTGAACGAGAGATCCGCACCTGAGAGATCCGCACCCGTCAGAATGGCGTCGCGCAAATCTGTCCGCGACAGATCGGCGCGATGCATTGAAGCATCGGTAAAGTCGCAGCCTGAAAGATTCGAGTTCTTGAACGTGGCCCGGGTGCAATCTGCCCGCCGGAACAGAGTGCAGGTTGCGCCACGGGTTGCCTTGCTCACCGCTTGCAGACGACAGTCTCCAAGGCACGCCCCGGAACAATCCGCATTGGTGAGGTCAGCGAGCGTGACATCGGCGCCGGTCAGCGTCGCTCCGGACAATTTCGCGCCGCGCAGATCAGCGTTGCACAAATCCGCACCACGCAGATTCGCCGCGCGCATGTCAACTTCGAATAGCTGCGCGAACGGCAGGTTGGCCGCCGCAAGGAAGGCTCCGACGAACGAGTCGCCAGGCCATTCGAGCACAACTCCACCGGTCTTTTTGCGAAGCACTGTGATCACAAGCCGTGTCCATGGGCTGCAGAGACATGATATATCAGCCCCCTGCATCATAGTTCACATTACGGCTCGGCGCTTTCAGCCGACATAAATGAAGTCGCAGCAGCGCTGCCGAAGTCAGAGCGGAACCACCCCATGTCGCAGCCCGTACGACACCGCTTCACTGCGCGTGCGGACTCCCAGTTTCGCAAAGATCGCCTGCAGATGGTACTTCACCGTGCTCGGACTGATGCCGAGCCGACCACCGATCTGCTTGTTGCCAAGCCCTTCCGCCAGCGCCCGCAACACCTCCAGTTCGCGATCGGTCAGATGCGGTTCGTCGTCGCTTGGCGTGACTGGCGCAACGCGCTGTTCGCGGCGTGCCGGCCGGTCGCGCGAACTGCCGGCGCCAGGCAACACAGACGGTGAGATGACAGTGAGGCCTCGGATCACACCGTGTGCTGCGGCCACCACGTCGTCGGCGTCCACATCGAGTGGCAACCACGCCATGCTGCCGCGCGCGAGATGAGCGGCCGGTGGATGCACGCCAGGATCGATCAGATACACCGTCGCCGCGCGCTGTTCGACGATGTCGTCGGCGTGGGGCCACTCTGTGACGTACACGGCGTGCGATGCTGCCGAACGCGATGCGCGTTGCGCGCGACCGTCGTCCACCAGCACGTCGTCATGCATTGAAAGCCCGGCGCTCAGGCGAGCCCGCACGATCGCGGGCATCGCACCAAGCGTCAGGTGTATCAAATCATCTGCCACGCGGTCAGCGGGTGCTGCGGGGGCGTTCGCCGATTGTCACCGGGACAATCTCCACTGTACCGCCGCGAACCACATGCAGCTGCACCGTGGTTCCCACGCGGTCGCTGCCGAGGAACGCGAGCACGTCGTCGTGCTGGGTGATGCGCGTGTCGTCGATGCGCACCAGCACATCGCCGATCATCACGCCGCCATGCGCCGCCGGGCTGTCATGCTCCACGTCCAGCACCACCAGCCCGCCACGACCATCGAAGCCCAGCTTCTGTGTGGCCGCGTCGGAGAAGCGCACCGTCTGCATGCTGGCGCCAAGCCAGCCGCGCGCGACGTAGCCGCGATTGAGGACTGCGTCGAGGATACGATCGATGGTCGTGTCGGGAATGGTGACACAGAGCGGCTTGCTCATGCCGCCAGAATTGATTCCCGCGATTGCGCCCGACGACGTCACGAGCGGACCGCCACCGAAGCCGGGGAAGAGCTCCACGTCGCTTTGCACGCGACGGTCGAGCGTGCCGCCGCGCCATGTGCGCCACGCCTCGCCCACGCTGCTGACGACGCCGAACGTCGCCTGTGGACCGTCGTTACCGGTGCGGGCGATGGCCAGCACCAGATGTCCCGGCTTGAGACCGGAAGCCGGTGTGCGCGGCGCAACCGGCAACAGGCCGGTCGGGATACGCAGCGCCGCCAGGTCGGTACCGGCGTCCCGACCGACCAGCGTCGCGCTCACGCGCTGCCCGTCGGGCAATGTGACGGCGATGTCGTCGGTGCGCTTGACGGTGGCATCGGTGGTCACGATCACCCCGTCACGCCAGTGAACGCCGGTGCTGGCGAGGCGCGGTCGGGCATGCACGGCCACCACGCTGGCGGCAGAGGTGGCAACGGCGTCGGCGAGCTGATCGGAGAAATCGGTGAGAGTTGCCATGGTTCGGTGGGTCGGGGTGAGGCGTGCGACACGTGCCCGCGCGGCGTGCTGCCGGTCGCGTGAAACAAGGCTCGCCCCGGGCCGGAGGTGGCAACATCGGCCGAACGGACAGGCAATCAATTCTGCCGGTCAGCGCAGGAGAGGCCGGAGCTGTCGCAGGATTCGGGAGGCGGTGCCCGGTTGCGACGGCGATTCTGCCGGGATCCCACATTGGAGATCGCCATGACCGCCGCCACCTTGCTGCGCATGCCACTCGTCGAGACTGTACCGATCGAGCAGACGCGCGCCGAAACAGCGGTGATGCAGGCGCGTGCACTGCTCGACGACGCCGTGGCACACGGTCGTGAAGGAAAGATTTCGTTGGCCGAGCTGGCGGATGCAGTGCACATGTCTCCAGCGCATCTGCAGCGCCTGTTCACCGCCATCATCGGCGCGTCGCCGTCAGGATATCTGCGCAGCCGGCGCGCCGAATCGTTCCGGCGTGCGTTGCGCGGCACTCGCTCGGTGAGCGCGGCGTCGTTCGACGCCGGCTATGCCGCATCGAGTCGCGCCTACGCCGATGCCACACGACACCTCGGCATGACGCCCGCGGTGTATCGGCGCGGCGGCCAAGGCGTGACGATCCGCTGGGCCGCGACTGATACGCCGCTTGGTCGACTCGTTATCGGCGCCACCGAAGTGGGACTGTGCTGGGTGTCACTGGCCGCCAGTGACAGCACCTTGCTCGGCGAACTCGCAGCCGAATTTCCGCACGCGGAGATTGTGGCTGACGATGACGGCGTAATGTCGCGCATGCTCGAGGCCGTAGTGGCGCGTTTGCGCGGCGACCGCGCTGCGCCCGATGTGGAAGTCGATATGCAGGTCACGGCGTTCCAGCAGCGCGTGCTCGATGCATTGATCGCGATTCCGTTTGGCGAGACACGAAGCTATTCCGAGATCGCGGCAGCCATTGGCAAGCCCGGCGCCGCGCGTGCGGTGGCCAATGTCTGCGCCGGCAATCGCGTGGCGGTGGTGATTCCATGTCACCGTGTGATTCACTCGGATGGATCGATGAGCGGCTACCGCTGGGGCAATCAGATCAAAAAGGCGCTGCTGCAGGCAGAAGGTGCGCACGCGCCGCGTGGTGACGGCGCACCGCCGGCTGCAGTCCGCCGTCGTCACAGCGCATGAGTGGTCCGGTGGCGTGGTCGCGACGCGTTCGTATTCCGCTTCCCTCCGCTGTGGATGTGCGCTGGACGTTGCGCTATCTGGTGGTGCGCACTGTCGATTCACTCGAGCGCGTGAGTGGCGCGAACTACCTGCGCAGCGTGCGCAATCACG
>JANMWU010000682.1:0-2876 GCA_031380785.1 Gemmatimonadaceae bacterium | reverse complement strand
GGCGATCGAGCCTGTGAACGATTCACCTATCCCACGCACGCGTAATTCAGCGCGCAGATCCACTCGAGTATCGGGAACCGCGATCCGCAACCCGCCGGCACCGGACACCATTCGCTGCGCGCCCGGGCCACCGCTCGCGAGGATCGACCCAACACCGACGCCAAAATACGGCCGGACGGCGCCGGTGGGGACCTGCAGCTGGACCTGGACTTCGGGAATTGCGTAGGTGAGTCGTTTGCCGAACTGCTCCTGCGGGCGAAACAGCGACAGACCGCCCTCGACGACAAGCCACGCTCGCGCGTTGAAATCAGCGCGCACCGCGACAACGCCGGTTGTGCCGGTGCCGCTCAGATCGAATTGTGAGATTCCGCCGACGAGCCCGATCGCGTAACGCAGACTCGGCACTGGCTCCGTGGCTGCCTGCGCGGATGTGATCGTTGTGAGCGCGGCGGCCGCCGTAAGGAGGGAAGCCAGGCGATGAGACCATGAGGGGCGCAATAGTCGCTCCGATTGAGTGCACATTCCGTCACATCCCGGTGAACTCACGCTGATAACTGTATCGGCTCCACTAAAACGCTTTCTGATCACAAACGGTCCTCCAGACGGGCGAACAGTGCCAGCGATTCGAAGCTGTCCCGCATCCTTGCAACGCGACCAGGCAATGAAATGTGCCGATGGCGATGCAGCAGGTAGCGAAGCTCGTCACGCCGCCGGAATCGTCAACCCGAGAAACCGTAGATGAATCTTTTGTAACAACGCGTCCGCCGCCGCCTCGTCCGGTGCCGACGGAAGCTGGGACCGGGAACGAGCCGGTTCCATCAACAACGCCAGACGTTCAGCCTCCGCCTTCACCTGATCCAATGTCCAGCCGCCACGCTTGATGTGCTTCAATCCCTCAGCGTCATGAGTACGATAAACCTGCAGGTTGCCGGTCTCAACGAACTCGGCGCCCATGCGCAACAGTCGAATCAGGTGCGCCGCATTCTTCACATCGTACTGGTAGCGCCGAACCATGTTCTTCCGCTTCTCACCTATGTAGCCGCTGAAATGCTCGCGGTGCAGTTTGCGGAATCGCTGCAGCACAGGCAGGTCAAGCGACCAGTTCCGGGAGATGTGCGCCAACTTCTCGGCATCCGCTTCGAGCACTTCCTTCACCGGTCCCACGACCCGGATCTGAGAAGTCAGCGACTCGTACTCCGTCATCCGATCGAGGTCAAATGCTTCCATCCGCTTGAGTTGATCAAGCGCGTAGCCGGAGAATGCATCGGCCGCCGACTGCGCCGAGAAGATGTGACGTTGCGCCTGAAGGTCTGCAAACGCGGGATGACGATGGACGTATTCTTCGTCGCGCAGCCAGAGCAGTCCCACGATATTCGGATTGCTCTTGATGAGAAGACGAACAGCCTTCTCGAGGCTATACAGGACCACATCGAGTTCGTCGATCTGCGCGGTCCAGTGCTGCCAGCGTGCGAGGCCGAGGTGATAGCCGACCGGCGGCACGACGAAGCCCATCAGGTCGATGTCATCCACGGCGCTCGGATCTTCCGGTGGCAGATACGTACCGTGACTGTGCGAGCCCATGAGCGCGAGCACGACGATGTTGGGTTCGAGAGGGAACCCATTGGCGGCTTCGAACGCCGCGGTGATACGCGGATCAATGCTCATGAGACTCGCGAAGATGACGCAGCAACTCCCGAGCTACCGCGTTCAGACTATCCACTTCCGATCTCAGCACACCGGGGCGAGTAAGATCATACGTCCGCAATATCGAGTCGGCGACTCGCCCGCTCAATGGGGCATCATATCGCACCTCGCCTCGCACGACGTAGAACGCCGCCGAGTCAAAATAGAAAGTCTCGGTCGCTCGCCCGGTTTCGCCGAGGAGCTCTGCACGCAGCCGGCGGAGTTTCGTGCCGTCGTAGGCTGCGTCGAACCAAGCACCTTCAGCGGTAAGGCCAAGCACCGTGGCAGTATCATGGCGCATGGTCGGCACTTGCGAGTCGATTGCTGCAGCACGCGACTCAACGCTTATCGGCCGCGTCTCGCTGCGACTCTTGCACGCGGCGAAGGCGACGAAGAGCGGGACCAGCGAGTCACAAAGCCTCATGTCGCCTCAGGCACTGTCGAACAGAAAGCATGCGGTCGGTACATCACGACTCTCCGCGTAGATGCGAAATGAGCGCCATCGCCCCCGCCACGACTGCCGTCCGAATCATGATGTCGCCAATGATCATCAGCTTAAGCCATCCAACGACGGCGCGAGTACCGTCGCTCTGGATATCGCGCTTGCGCGAGACCAGCGTGCGCAACTGCTCAGCGCTGGCGGCGGTTGTGTCGCCCGGCGCTGGAATCGCCACGGCAATGGCCGAATGGCGCCAGCACATACCACGATGCCACACGAAGTCGTTGACGCGCGTCGATACTCCAAAATGCTGACGCGCCACATCGCACTCAAATCGCTATTGAGTCCCCGCTATCCAACTCACGCCCATTTCGACGGGTTGATATCTTCTACCACATGGCACAAAGCGCGCGCGTCACCCCAACCGCACAGGTACACGATCACACCCACGAACACGGGCCTGATCACGCACACGATCACACGCACGACCAAAGCCACGGTCACAGCCACAATCACGCCGGTCACTCGCACGCCCCCGAGTCATTCGGCCGCGCGTTCGCCATCGGCACCGCACTCAATCTCGGCTTTGTTCTCGTCGAGACGTTCTACGGACTGCGCGCGAACTCGGTGTCGCTGCTCGCCGACGCGGGACACAATCTCAGCGACGTCGCCGGGTTGCTGATCGCATGGGGCGCCAGCGTACTCACCATGCGCGGACCCACCGCACGACGCACCTACGGTCTGCGCAGCTCGT
>JANMWU010000666.1:0-2923 GCA_031380785.1 Gemmatimonadaceae bacterium | reverse complement strand
CCACGGCGTGAACATGACGTCGTTCAGGCCCATGGTGTGATCGGAGTGGAGGTGCGTGAGAAACAGCGTCGCCAGTTGTGGCGCCTGAAGTGCCGGGAACCCAGTGCGTGCCGCCGCCATCGCGCGCCGCACGATGCCGGTGCCGGCGTCGAACAGATACGCGACGCTGTCGACCACGATTGCCAGCGCTGGCCCGCTGCGATCGGGGTCTGGGATTGGAGTGCCGCTGCCGAGCACGATCAGCGTTGTGCGTGACGCAGGCTGCGCCTGAGCGCTCATCGTCGGCATCGTGAGCGTGAGGGCGGTGACGCAGATCGCCGTCAGCAATCGGGATACAATGTAAATTTCGGTGATGCAACATGTATTGTTGCCTGAGTCGGCGACTCGCAATTCGAACCCCGTTCACAGTCTTCCCGTGCCAGAACTTCCGGATATCACAGTATACCGCGAAGCGCTCGAGACGCGCGCGGCGGGGCACGTGCTGAACGGCGTCGAGGTCGCATCGCCTTTTGTGCTTCGGTCAGTGGATCCGCCGCTGAGCGTCTATTCCGGTCGCACCGTGACCGCCATCGAACGACTCGGCAAGCGCATCGTGATTGCGGTTGAGGGCGAGCTGTTTCTTGTCATTCACCTGATGATCGCCGGACGGCTGCAGTGGGCGGCGGCGGGCAAGAGGGCAGTAACGCGCGGCGGGCTGGCGTCTTTCGTGTTCGACGCTGGCACGCTTGTGCTTACCGAAGCGGGCTCCAAACGCCGCGCCTCGCTGACGGCGGTTTCGGGGCGTGTATCGCTGCGGGCGATGGATCGCGGTGGGCTCGATGTGCTGAATTCAACGGACGATGCGATGCTGCAGCGACTGCGGAGCGAAAATCACACACTCAAGCGCTCGCTCACCGATCCGCGCCTGTTCGATGGTATCGGCAACGCCTATTCCGACGAAATCCTGCACGCCGCGAAACTCTCGCCGATGCAACTGACATCGAAGCTCACCGACGCTGACGCACTGCGATTGGTCGCGGCCATTCGCGCCACGCTCCGTACATGGACCGACCATCTTCGCGCCGAGGCCAAGGGCTTCTGGCCGACAAAGGTGACGGCGTTCCATGCGGAAATGGCGGTGCACGGGCGCTTCAAGTTGCCATGTCCGGTCTGCGGCGCGCCGGTGCAACGGATACGCTATGCGGAGAACGAAACGAACTACTGCGCGCGCTGCCAGACGGGCGGGCGCTTGCTGGCAGACCGGGCGATGTCGCGGTTGCTCAAGGAGGACTGGCCTCGCTCGCTCGACGACCAGTAGGCAGATTTTACAAAGTGTACTCACGCACTCCCGGCACGAACGCAGTTCGACGTTTCAGAGCACGACGCAGGGCTTCCTCAAACCAGAGCACATGTCGAACAATCGCCTGATCCGCAGCGTGATGCTGTCTGGAGCGTTGATCTCCGCGCCGTCGCTGCATGCGCAGTCGCGCGCGGCGCAGATCCGGGAGCTGGACGCGTACATCGCGAAAGGCGTTCGCGACTGGGAGATCCCTGGTCTCACCATCGCGGTCGTGCGCAACGACTCGGTGCTCTTCACCAAGGGGTACGGCGTGCGCCGACTCGGCGCCGCCGGTGCCGTGGACGAACAGACCGAGTTCGGCATCATGAGCACCACCAAAGCCTTCACGGCGCTGGCGATGGCAATGCTGGTTGACGAAGGGAAGCTCGCGTGGAACGACCCCATCACGCAGCATCTGCCTGAATTCCAGTTCCGCGATCCATTCCTGACTCGCGAAGCGACGGTGAAGGACCTGCTCACGCACAACATCGGGCTTGGGAATGCCGATCTGATGTGGGCGCGCGGCGATCTGACGCGGGCTGAGATCCTGCGTCGTGTGCGCTACGTGCCGACGGCGTACTCGCTGCGGTCAGGCTTTGCATATCAGAACGTCATGTACGGCACGGCAGGCGAAGTGATCGCGCGCGTGTCAGGCATGTCGTGGGAAGACTTCATTCAGAAGCGCGTCTTCCAGCTGCTGGGCATGACGCAATCGTACACGACATACGACGCGATGCACGCGGCTGCCGGCGCGAATCAGTCGGAGCCGCACTTCCGCATCCGCGACACGATCCGTGTCATCGCTGACGAAAAAGTTGATGTGCTGCCGGCCGCCGGCGCGATCTGGTCGAACGCCGCCGACATGGCGAAATGGGTTCGCTTCCTGCTCGACAGTGGGCGCGTGGACGGCAAGCGACTGATCAGCGAAGCCGGGTTTCGCCAGCTGCTGGCGCCACAATCGTTCGTCACAGCGTCGGAGTTCTACCCGACGGCGCAGGTCACGAAGCCGCACTGGATGACCTACGGACTGGGATGGTTCGAGCAGGATTTCCGCGGCCGATTTCTGGCGTTTCACACCGGCAGTCTCGACGGTCGCACGGCGATGATGGGACTGTTGCCCGATGCAAAGGTTGGCGTATTCATCGCCGGCAATCTCGATCACGCGGAGTTCAGGCACGCGTTGCTGCTGCAGGTGATGGATATCTTTGCCGGCACCAACGGCGGCGCGGCGCGCAACTGGAGCACGGAGTTCCTCGCGCTATACAAAGGCATTCACGAGCGGAGCGACAAGGCGACCGCTGAGCTTGAAGCGAAGCGCGTCAAGGGAACCAAGCCGAGCCTCCCGCTGGCGTCGTATGCCGGCACGTTCACGCATTCAGTGTGGGGCGACGTGGTGATCGCGCAGGACGGCGCGGCGTTGCGTGCGAGTCTCGGACCGAATGCCGCCAACGCCGGTTCCCTGGAGCACTGGCACTACGACACTTTCCGCACATTCCTCGGCGATGGTCGTGGCGGGGCGAGCTATCTGCAATTTCAGCTTGACGGAAACGGCAAGGTGTCGCGCGTGATGATGAACGGGGATGATGGGTACGTCTTCACGCGCGT
>JANMWU010000654.1:0-4112 GCA_031380785.1 Gemmatimonadaceae bacterium | reverse complement strand
CGCCTGGTGCACGGCACCGGCGGCGAAAGAGCATTCGGGTTTGCCGCGCATCGCGTTGGACTGCCCGGTAGCATCGTGATGCAGGTCGTCTGCCTGGCCGCCGCCGGCGTGGTGGTATGGAGCGCATGGTCGCGACAGCCGCGTGCGGGAATCGCGGCTGTGACGACGGTGCTGCTGATGGCACTCCTGCTGCGTCAGGGTATGCCGCTGCTCGCCGACAGCGTGGATGGCGGTGGCGATACCGTGGCGCGCGAGCGTCGCTACATCGACGCCGGCGCGAGCTTCACCCGCCGCGCATACGAATCCGAACGGGTGATTGCTGCCGCACCCGGCGACACCGCATCACTGCCTTCGACGCCGCTGTGGGATCGCGCTACGGTACCACGCAGCCTGCCCGGTCGGCTTGGCGCGTGGCTGGTGTGGGATGCAACACGGGGCATGCCGGCGGCCACCGTGTTCGATGTGCTGCGTACGCCGGGCATGCTGCCGACATGGCGCGCCGTTCCGATCGACGTCACGTCCGGCAATCCGCTCGGCGCCGTAACGGCCCGGTCGGGGAAGCTGCTTCCGCCGATCGCCGTCAGTGATTCGGGGCGCGGCTACGCGATCGTGAGCGATCCATCGCACCACATTGCGGCACCATCGATCGCCAGTGGATCGGCACGACTGGCGCTGGCGTGGAATCAGCAGAATCCGCGGCTGTTGTTTGGCGAGATGCCTGGTCCGGCGCCGGTACTGGTGACGGTGCGCGACGTGCGCGATCGCGTGGCAATGCTGGCTCCGTCGCTGCGCGCAGGAGCGCATGTCGTGCCGATCGTCTACGAGGACTCACTGCTCTGGTCACTCGATCTGTACGCCGTCAGCGCCACGTATCCGCTGAGCGAGCATGTGATGCTTGATGGCGACGAGTATTCCGCGGCGCAGTTTGCCGCGACGGCGCTGGTGAACGCGCATACAGGTCGCGTCAGCCTCGTCACGGAGGCGAACGCACCACTCCTCGCGCATCGGCCACTCGAACGGCTGGTGCGGCACCTCGTGCCGATTGCATCGCTGCCGGAAGCACTGCGTCACGCCATGCCGCCGCGCGCCGATGCTCTTGACATCGAAGCGGGGATCGCCGCTCATTTCGGCTCGCGCGCGGTGGAGGAGGATACCACGGCGTTCGTGCGGCGTGGCGGACCGATGAGCGAGCTTTCGCTGGTACACGGCATGAAGCCGGACAGTGTCCTCGCCACCGACGACAACGTGCCGGTCTGGCTGCCGCAGCGCCGCGCGTACGCATTGACAGCGGCCGCTATTGATGTCAGGGGCGTTGTGCGCGGTGTCGTGATCGCGCCAGGCGGCGACGATCGACGGACACGCTGGCGGCCAAGCGGCGATGGCGCGCCGTACGACGGTGTTGTGCGCGCCGCGCAGGAAACTTCTGACTCATTGCGGCAACCCGGCAACCTCACCGGCGCACGCCGGGGATCAACGCGGGTCCTCCCCGGCGCCGGTGCTCCGCGATTCCTGACGCCGTATTTCACCGTGCGTGACGGGCGGCCGTCGCAGATCGCCGGCGTGTTGCTGACTGACGGCATGCGGCGCGGCGTCGCGTCCAGCGTACCCGAAGCAGCGCTCATCTGGCGCGACGGCGGCAGGACCACGGTTCCGGTCAGCACCGCCGCGGCGATGTACCGGCAGATGCGGGATGCGCTGCAGCGCGGTGCCTGGACAGAATTCGGCGCTTCGTTCGACGCACTCGGACGGGCACTGGGCGTGCCGCGCGATTCGACTCCGCGATGACCACCTGTCCGACGGTTAACTTGCCGCCGGCCCTGCGGCGACCCTCCAGGGCGCTGCTCTCACCCTCGCCGCGCACGTTGCTGTCGCGGCGGGGCACTTAATCAATTTCACAGTCGCTGCAATCACTCGAGCGCAGACGGAGCGTGTGTGAACCTTCACGAATATCAGGCCAAGGAGATCCTGCGCCGCCACGGCGTCCCGATCCCTGACGGCGATATTGCCACGACACCCGAAGCCGCTGAAGCGCTCGCCGTGAAATACGGCGTCCCCGTCATGGTGAAGGCACAGGTCCACGTTGGCGGACGCGGCAAGGCCGGTGGCGTGAAGTATTGCGCGACGCCCGCCGCGGCCCGCGAAAAAGCCACCGCGATCCTTGGCATGGATATCAAGGGTCTGACCGTCATGAAGGTGCTGGTAACGGTCGCCGAAGACATCGGCAGCGAAGCGTACGTCGGCATCATCGTCGATCGCGCAACCAGGAAACCGGTGTTCATGGTCAGCGCCGCCGGCGGCATCGACATTGAGGAAGTGGCCGCCACAACGCCGGAAAAGATCAGGTACCATCCCGTCGATCCCCGCTACGGTTTGCGCACCTTCGAAGCGATGGAGATGGGGTTCTTCCTGTACGAAGATGTGAAGCAGGCCCGTGCTGCCGCGAAGATCATGCAGCAGCTGTACGCAGCGTTCATCGAGAGCGGCTGTTCGCTGGCCGAAATCAATCCGCTGGTCGTGACACCGACCGGGAAGGTGGTCGCGGTGGATGGCAAGATGGTGATCGATGACAACGAGCTGGAACGACTGCCTCAGATCGAAGCATTACGTGACGAAAGCAGTGAGGAAGCCAGCGAAGTCGACGCACGCAAAGCGAACCTCACCTTCATCAAACTCGACGGCAACGTCGGGTGCGTCGTCAATGGCGCCGGCCTCGCCATGGCCACCATGGACCTCGTCAAGTACTACGGCGGCGAACCGGCCAACTTCCTCGACATCGGCGGTTCGTCGAATCCGGAGAAGGTCGTCAATGCGCTGCGCATCATCACCGCCGACCGGAACGTGAAAGCGATTCTGTTCAACATCTTCGGCGGCATCACCCGCACCGACGACGTTGCGAACGGCATCGTCACCGCGACCAGGATAAATCCGCTCACCGTGCCGCTTGTGATCCGACTGACCGGCACCAATGAAGAACTCGCGATGAAGATTTTGACCGAGAACGGCTTCAGCGCATCGTCCGACATGGACGAAGCGGTGCAGAAAGCGGTGGCACTCGCAACCGGAGCCGCCACGTGAGCATCTTCATCGACAACAGCACCACACTGCTCGTGCAGGGCATCACGGGCCGCGATGGTTCGTTCCATGCAAAGCAGATGATGGAGTACGGCACGAAGGTCGTCGGCGGTGTGACGCCGGGAAAAGGCGGTCAGAAGTTCGAGACAACGGTGCCGATCTTCAACACCGTCGCACAGGCTGTCGCCGCCACCGGCGCAAACACGTCAGTGATCTACGTGCCGCCGCCGTTCGCCGCCGATGCGATGATGGAAGCTGCGGCTGCGGGCGTGAAGCTGATCGTCTGCATCACTGAAGGCGTGCCGGTGCTCGACATGACCAAGGTGTATCCGTACGTGAAAGAAATGGGCGCGCGTCTGCTTGGACCGAACTGTCCGGGCCTCATCACACCAGGCCAGTCGAAGGTCGGCATTATTCCAGGTCGCATCTGCGCGCCGGGACCGGTTGGCGTCGTCAGTCGTTCGGGAACACTCACGTACGAGATCGTCAACCTGCTCACCAAGGCAGGCATCGGTCAGAGCACCTGCGTCGGCATTGGCGGCGACCCGATCAACGGCACCAACTTCATCGATGCGCTGGCGGCGTTTGAAGCCGATCCGCAGACGAAAGTCGTTGCCATGATGGGTGAAATCGGCGGCACCGATGAACAGGAAGCAGCGGAGTTCGTGCGTACGAAAATGAGCAAGCCGGTAGTCGGCTTCATCGCCGGTCAGACCGCGCCGCCGGGTCGCCGCATGGGCCATGCGGGTGCAATCATCTCCGGCTCGGCCGGCACCGCTGCCGAAAAGATCGAGGCATTTGAAAAAGCTGGAATGGGCATCGCAAAGCGCCCCATGGATTTTGTGGAATTGGTGAAGGCTCGACTGTAGGCGTGCCCTGGACGCTGGTACCTTTCCGTCGCGCCCCGCCCCAAAGGTGAACCGGCGCCCCAGTATGTTCAAAAAGGCCCCCCCCCCCCCAAAAAAAACCAAGATTTAGGCCAAAGGCCGGAAAACCCCCCACACCAAAAAAAAAACCCCAAGAAAAGGCGCCCCCCCCGC
>JANMWU010000628.1:0-2620 GCA_031380785.1 Gemmatimonadaceae bacterium | reverse complement strand
AGTGAGAACTCACGCCGCGCGCCGAACACCGCGCCGCTGGAAAGTCAGGTGACGGTTCTGGGCACACGGCCGTGCGGCAGCCTGCGTGCCGATGCGCCGCTGGTGCGGATCGCCGAGCAGGCGACGCGGTCAATCGGGGTCCGTCCACTGCTTGCCACCGGCAGCACCGATGCCAGCGTGCCGATTGCACTTGGCATCCCCGCCATTGCCATCGGCGCCGGCGGCCAGGGCGGCGGCATGCACACGCCCGAAGAGTGGTACGACGACACCAATGGCGTCCGTGGACTGCAACGCGCCCTGCGCATCATCGCCGCGGCGGCGGGCCTGCACTGATCTTACTACCCGTCCGCGAAGAGCTCTGAAGAATCGCCGAGCGTCATGCTGCCCTTCGCGTTGGTGACTACCACACCATTGCCCAGCATGCAGTCGTGGAGCGTGCTGCCGGTGATGGTGCAGTCCTCGCCCATGACGGTGTCACGCACGGTGGAGCCGACGATTTTTGAGCCCTTGCCGATAGAGACGTTGGGGCCGATGGTCGCGTTGCTGGCTGAGACACCGTCTTCGATGTACACCGGCTCGATGATCGTGGCGCCGGAGAATCCATGTGGGATGCGCGCCAGCAGTCGCTTCTCGAGCATTGCCTGGTTGGTCTCCAGCAGCGTGTCGAGCTTGCCCGCGTCGTACCACCCTTCCACGTCCACGACCTTGATGCGTGCGCCGTGGTCGATCATGTACTGGAATGCATCGGTGAGGTAGTACTCGCCCTTGTTGGCCGGCTGCTTGAGTACGTGCGCCACACCTTCGGCCAGCAGTTTCCAGTTGCGGATGTAATACAGGTATGTTGGCGCGTTTTGAAATCGGCGTGTTCGGCTTCTCGACGATCTTGGTCATGTTGCCATGGTCGTCGCTGACGACCACGCCAAAACGCTGATAGTCCTCCACTTCCTTCACCCAGATGATGCCATCGGCGTCGGTGGTGTTCACAATGGAGAGATCGGTATCGAAGATGGTATCGACGAAGATCACCATCACCGGGCCGCTGATGTACGGCAGCGCGAGATTCACAGCGCCGGCCGTGCCATCCTGCACTGCCTGTTCGACGAACACACTCGGAATCGGAAAGCGTGCGCGCGCGTATTCCTCGACCTTTTCCTTCAGATGCCCCGTGATGTAGATCACCTGTTCGATGTTGCCGAGCTGCATCACATCGTCCATCACGTAGCTCATTACCGGCCGGCCGGCGACTTTCAGCATCGGCTTCGGTACGAGATGCGTGTGCGGGCGCAGGCGCGTCCCTTTGCCGGCCAACGGGATTATGACCTTCATGGGGTTCGTCGGACGTGAGTGGGTGGTCATCCGGACTTCGAGCGGCGGGCAGTGGTCCGCCACACTGGCGCCAAATAAAAGCGGTGAGACTATGCCGCGCTCGTCCCTTCGCGACCGTACTTGTCGGTGATCCTGATGACGTCGTCGAGATGGGGCGTCGAAACCTCGAGCACGTCACAGTCCGTCACGGCCTCCATCTGGTGGATGGTTCCCGGCGTGATGCGGTAGCTCTCGCCCTGCTTCAGGTGCACATCGGTGAGCTGGCCATCGATCTGCACACGATAGAGCAGATGTCCGCTGAGCAGATGAACCGTTTCGTCTTTCACGTTGTGGTATTGCTTGCTCAACGCTTCGCCCGCTTTGATGTGCAACACCTTGCCGCAATACTGATCGGTGAGGGCCCAGATGGTCTCATGGCCCCACGGCTTTGGCACGGTACGGATGTCAAACGGTCCACTCATCGGAATTCAGTCAGGGTCAGGGTGTTGAAGGCGGCCATTGCTGGCTGCTGGCACGCACATCGTCGGTGAGGCCCAGCGGATCGAGCCGCACCAGGTCGGGCTGTTCCGGCGTTGTCACGGTAATGCGCTGATCATCCTTCATCGGGTCGGCACGCACGAACGTCCATCCCGTCGCGGTTCGCACCCCTACCGGCATCGGATGACGGTATGCCCCAATACGAACCAGGCGGGCAGTCGTCACCCACTCGTTCGGTTGGCGTTGCGTGACTGCAACCTCTTTCAGACTGTACTGCACCTCACCGCTCTGATCGAGCCACTGTTCGAAGAACCAGCCCAGCGATGCGCCCTGGATTCGTTCGGCCGTCTTCTGCAATGCAACGCGGTCCACGTGCTTGAGCGCCCAGCGGGCATAGTAATCCTGAAAGATGCGCCGGAAGTAAAGGTCACCCACCACATCCCGCAACGCGCCGTACATCTCTTCGGCGCGCTGATACACCATGGCGTTGTAGTTGGTGAACGAACGAAAAACTTCAGCGTTGCTGCCGACGGGCTCGGCTGCCGCGATGTAGCGCTCGCGCCGCTGCATCGCGGCGGGCGTGAGCGAGGGCGCCATCCAGCGTGGATCGGAGGTGATTGCGTTCGCCGCGATTTCCTGCGGCGTTTCGCCGAGTCTCCAGCTGGTCTGATAACTCGTCAGGCCTTCATCCATCCACGCCGAACGCCACTCGTTATTGGCGAGGATTCCATAGGTGAAAATGTGTCCGGCCTCGTGCAGAACCAGTTCGTTGGCCGGGCTGCCGTTCTGCACCATCATCGGAAACTCGGTGCCGCCG
>JANMWU010000603.1:0-2190 GCA_031380785.1 Gemmatimonadaceae bacterium | reverse complement strand
GCCAGACGCGGTGCGATGCATGCCGCGGCCAGCACGGCGCCGGCGCAGCCATCGCCCAATGCCTGCGAGAGTGACGGCGCGTGGCCGGTCATCACCGAGAATGTCGGACTGCGTGCGCGCAGATATCCGTTGCGCCACTCCTCATTTCCGCTGGAGTCCTTGATGCCGATGATGTTGTCGTGCAGCGCCAGTTCGCACACCACATCCGCGTCCAGCGCGTAGTGCATGAAGGCCGGAACCGAATACAGCACGACCGGCGCCGGCGACGCATCAGCCACGGCGAGATAGTGCGCTTTCTGGGCCGCTGGCGTCATGAGTGCGGTGAAGTAGTGCGGTGCCACCACCAGCACGGCGTCGGCGCCGAGCGTTGCGGCGTGCTTTGCACGCGCGATTGTGTGGCGGGTGCTCTCGGTTCCCACACCCATCAGCAGAAAACGCGACGACGGAACTTCGTCGCGCACAGCCTGCAGCAACCCGTCGCGCTCCGTCTGGTCCAGCAACGCTGCCTCGCCGGTGGAACCCGCCAGCAGCACGCCATGCAAACCCGCGTCGAGCAGTGACCGCACATTGCGGCGCGCGGCATCGCGATCCAGCGTGCCATTGAGATCGAACGGCGTCACCGTGGCCGCAAACATTCCGCCCAGCACTGCACGAGGGTGTGGCATCAGTCCGTGAGTCCCATGCGCTCGTAGACCTGGCGCATCGTTTCCTGTGCCAGAGTGCGGGCGCGCGTTGCGCCCTCCTCGAGCACGTCGGTGACATACGACGGGTGTGCCCCGATTTCGTCCGCGCGGCGACGGATCGGGACCAGCACCGTCTCCATGCTTTCGGCGAGCACCTTCTTGCACTCGATGCAACCCCACGCGGCGGCACGACAGTTGGCGGCCACCGTCGCCTGCGTCGCGTCGTCGCTGAACGCCTTGTGCATCGAGTAGATGTTACAAACATCCGGATTTCCCGGGTCACTCTTCCGCACACGCGCCGGATCCGTCATGGCCGGCCGCAGCTTCTCCCAGATCTGTTCGCGCGTTTCGAGCAGCCCGATCGTGTTGCCCAGCGACTTCGACATCTTCGTGTGACCGTCCAGTCCCATCAGGCGCCGCACGGGCGTCAGCAACGGCTGCGGCTCCGGAAAGTATGGTGCGTCGGCCGCGAAATGATGGTTCCAGCGACGCGCGATCTCCCGGCTCAACTCCAGATGCTGCACCTGATCCTCGCCCACCGGAACCCGTGTTGCGTGATACAGGAGGATGTCAGCCGCCTGCAGCACCGGATAGGTCAGGACGCCAGTCAGCACGCTCTCCTGCCGCGCGCTTTTTTCCTTGTACTGAACCTGGCGTTCCAGCTCGCCAAGCGGAGTGACGGTATTGAAGATCCACGCCAGTTCCGCGTGCTGGGGCACGGCGCTCTGAAAGAACAGGGTGCAGCGTTCCGGATCGAGCCCCGCCGCCAGGAGCGATACCGTCATTTCGTGGCGGCGGCGCCGAAGGTCTGCCGGTTCGTAGTTTCCAGTCAGTGCATGCAGGTCCACGACGCAGTAAAACGTTGCATCGCGGCCCTCCTGCAGCCGGACCCAGTTCTGCACGGCCCCGAGGTAGTTGCCGATATGCAGCTCGCCCGAGGGCTGAATGCCACTGAAGATTCGAGACATTCCGCCAAACTAGTGTATTGTCGCCGAAGTTCCGTGTCGAAAGGCGGGCAATGGATTTTGGCGCCAGCCAAGGCGCAACCCGCAGCGATACCAGCGGTATCGCGAGGAGTTGCAACGCCGGCTGGAGGCAAAAGACATGTCCGACCGCCAAGAGACTTCGGCTACACTACACTGATGCCTACAGACCGCGAACAACGCCATCCACGCCCCGGCGCCACCGACGCCGATCTCGCACTCCTCCACGAGATCGAAACGGTGGCGCAGACGGCGGCGGCGTTCATCCGCAGTCAGGACCACCAGCGCGACGCGCTCCTGTGGGATGTAAAAGGTGAAAGTGATTTTGTGAGCATCGTCGATCGCGGGACCGAGACGATCATTCGCGATCTGCTGGCTCCGCCGGGCCGCGACGTGACGTTTATCGGCGAAGAGAGCGCGCCGGACACGATCATCGTCGGCAGCGGCATCACGTTCATCGTCGATCCGCTGGACGGCACCACCAACTATCTGCACGGCTATCCGGCGTACGCCGTGTCCATCGG
>JANMWU010000547.1:0-8708 GCA_031380785.1 Gemmatimonadaceae bacterium | reverse complement strand
GGATCACCGATGATCGGCAGATGCGACAACCGCTGCACCACCGGAATCACCGACAAGTCGTAGACGTTTCTCGTTGCCGTGTCGTAGCTGCGAATGCCGCGCTCGCACAGAATGATCTTGCGGTTGCCTTCCGACATGATGTACTCGGCCGCCAGCAACCACTCGGTGATGGTGGCCGACATGCCACGTTTGAGCAGCACCGGCACGCCGAGTTTCCCGAGATGCTTGAGCAGCGAGAAGTTCATCATGTTGCGCGCGCCGAGCTGAATGCAATCGGCGTATTTGGCAACCAGATCGGCTTGACGCTCGTCCATTGCTTCGGTGATGATCGGCAATCCGGTTTCGCTGCGCGCGAGCGCAAGCTGCCGCAGGCCTTCTTCGCCGAGTCCCTGGAATGCGTACGGCGACGTGCGCGGCTTGTACGCGCCGCCGCGCAGGGCGACGGCGCCGGCCGCCTTCACCAGCTTCGCGATGTGAATGATTTCCTCTTCGCCCTCGACGCTGCACGGGCCAGCGACGACGGGTACTTCAGTGCCGCCGAATACAACGCCATGACCGATCGACACCAGCGACTTGTCGGGCTGCCAGTCACGTGACACTTGCTTGTATGGCTTCGAGTCGTACAGCACGCTGGCCACACCGGCCATGCCCTCGAAATGCGATGTGTCGACCTGCCCGTCATCACCCGCCACACCGATCGCGGTGCGCAGTGCGCCCGGCATCGGCAACGGATTGAATCCGAGCACCTGAATGGCATCGCACACCGCCTGGATTTCCTGCGGCGTGGCGTTCCGTTGCATCATCACCAGCATTGCGTCGCGTCCTCAGCAGTCGAGCACGAGTCCGTCCGTGGCGATCACGGTCGGGCCGGCCCAGCGCGCGCCAAGCTCGGCGCGCAGATCGATCCCCTCGAGCGGGGGATACATATGGGTCACCACCAGCATCCCTGGGTTCGCCGCAGCGGCCAGCGCACCCGTCCCGGACGGCGTCAGGTGTATCGACAGCGGCATCGAGTCGGGCAGGGAACACTCCGCCAGCAACAGGTCGCAGCCGGCCGCCCAGACGCCCAGTGACGGATCGTCGCCGGTATCGCCGGTATACACCAGCCGTTTTCCGTCGTGCTCGAGTGAATATGCCACGCTTTCGGGCGTATGTGGCACGCTGCGGCTGTTGAGCGTGACACCGACGGCGAGTTGAAAAGGTGCTTCGAGCACTGGTTCGATGATCTCGACCGGGAACCCGGGAATCGCCAACCAGTCGCCGAGCGCCGCGGCCCAACGGGTGATCAGGTCCCGCGTGCCAGCCGGCCCGACGATCGTCAGCGTCGCCGACCGCGGCTCGAGCCGGGCATGCCGCCACGCGAAGATCAGCGCCGGGAGGTCACCGATGTGGTCCAGATGCCAGTGCGACAGCACGATATGCGTGATGCCCCACCAGTCGATGTCATGCCGCGCCATGGTGTGCGCCGCGCCCGGCCCGCAGTCCATCAGAATCCGCGCGTCGCCGGCTTCCACCAGATACGCCGCACAGCCGCGCGTCGGTGAGAGCGAGATCGTGCCCGATCCAATGACCGTCAACTTCATCGCTCCGCCTCACATTTTCGTTCCTGTACGAACCCACCGAGTCCCCGTAAACCGTGCGTGAACGCGTTTGTCTTTACGCAACGCGCAGCCGCGAATTCGCGCTAGGAGACTGGCTCGAGTGTCTCTGATGCAGCGTCCGACGGGATCGATAATTCGCTGATTGGATCTGAATCCACGCCGCCATTGACGCTGTCGCCATTCCGCCTGCGCATGCGGACGCTGACCAGTGAACTCACACCTGGCTCCTGCATCGTCACACCGT
The DNA here is from genome assembly GCA_031380785.1 of Gemmatimonadaceae bacterium. GTDB lineage: Bacteria > Gemmatimonadota > Gemmatimonadetes > Gemmatimonadales > Gemmatimonadaceae > JACMLX01. The sequence continues at coordinate 6,863 of JANMWU010000547.1, read as the reverse complement.
AAACGGCATCCGCCGCTTCGGTGGTGGTGCGCGGGTTGTGCGTGATGACGATGAACTGCGTCCGCTCCTTGAACTCGTTCAGCATCTTCACATAGCGACCCACGTTCTGGTCGTCGAGTGGTGCGTCAACTTCGTCCAGCAGGCAGAACGGGCTCGGACGCGTGAGGAAGATGCCGAACAGCAGCGACAGTGCCACCAGCGCCCGTTCACCGCTGCTGAGCAGATGGATCCGCTGCGTCTTCTTGCCGCGCGGACTGGCGTGGATCTCGATATCGCAATCCAGCGGCTGATCGGGATTCTCGAGTCGCAGATCGCACTCGCCGCCGCCAAACAGTGTCTGGAAGATCTGCTTGAAGTTCTCACGCACCTTCGCGAACGTGGCGAGGAACAGTTCGCGCGCGGTGGCGTCGATTTCCTTGATCGCCTGCAACAGTGACAGCTTCGCTTCGCCGAGGTCGTTGCGCTGTGCCGCGAGGAAGTCGAGGCGCTTCACTTCTTCCTCGTGCTCTTCGACTGCAAGCGGATTCACGGGACCAAGCTGCTCGATCTGCTGCTTCAGCGTTTCGTTCTCGATGCGAAGCGAGTCGGCATCGAGTTCCAGCGGTTCGAAGCCTTCCAGCAATTCCGCGATCGGCTTGCGCCACTCGGTTTCGAGGCGCTCGCGGATATTTTGCCGCCGTCCTTCGAGCTGCGTGTGACGCAGCTCCGTCTGATGCAGCTCCTCGGCCAGCTGCGTCGCACGGCGGCGCACCAGCTCCAGCGCTTCATCGCCGGTCTGCAGCGCCGCATCGGCCGCGCGCAGCCCTTCTTCCGCTTCGATCAGGCGCGTCTCGAGTTCCGACAGCGCCAGCTGCCGTTCTTCGAGCTGCACTGTGAGTGTCGCAATCTGGTCAGCCAGCGCTGCGTCGGCGTGGGCGAGTTGCATCAACTCGTTGCGCAGCGTTTCCAGTCGGGCCGTGGCGGTGGCCTGCTCCTGCAGCAGACGCGACGCGCGATCCTGTGCCACCTGCACTCGCGCCTGCGATTGCGCCTGCGCCACCTGTGCCACGGTACGACCTTCGCGCGCCGTCTCCAGCATTTCGTCCGCGCCGGCCAGTTTTTCGCGCGTCGCGGTGATCACGGCGTCGTGGCTGGCCAGTCCGGCGCGCAACGCCTCGGCCTTCGCATCGTCGTCGGCGACGCGCGCCTGAAGCGATGTGCGACGCTCGCCGAGCTTGCCCGCGAACTGCTCCGCCTCGGCGCGCTCACGTTGCGCGCGGGCGCTGCGACGCTCCACATCAGTGCGCGCCTCTTCGGCACGTCGTACCTCACCCATCGCCTGCGTTGCGGCATCGGTGGCCGACGTCACCGCCGCTTCGGCGCTCTGCAGCGCTGCACTCACGGTTTGCGCATCGCGTGCAATGCGCGCCCGATCGGCATCGAGTCGCTCAAGATCGTCGCGCAGCACCGCCAGCTCGGCGCGACGCTGAATCGGACCCTGTGCCGATTCGCCTCCGGGCAGGTAGATCGCGCCGCGTGCGTCCACAAATCCGCTGCCACCATCGAGCTGCAGCACCTGCCCGAGCAACGCACGCACCCAGTGCTGCGCCGGCTCAGCGGCGCGCACGCGACTGGCGAGTGCATCGTCGGCGCTGGTTGCGTCGTTGATGGCATCGAGCGGCAGCAGCAGCACAGGACCAGGCTTCGCGTTCGCATGCCACTCGGCGACGGCTTTCGCTGCCGCACGATCTCGCACAACAACAGCGTGCACCGTGGCGCCGAGGTAGCGTTCGATCACGATGGCAGCATCGCTGTCGGCTGACAGGAAGTCGGACAGCGGGCCTAGCACCGCGCCGCTGCCGAAGCGCTCACGCTCGCGCAGGACCGATGCGGCGCCGGGCGCCAGTCCGACACGATCGCGATCGAGTGCTTCGAGTCCGTGAATGCGGCCCTGCAGCGACGCACGCTGACGGTCCGCGTCACCCAGGCGCGTGCGGACATCGGCCTCCGCGGTGCGTGCAGTCAGCGCGGCGGCGCGGGCAGCATCGAGCGCGATCTGCGCACGTGAGAGCGCAACGCGTGCAATCTCAAGCTGCTCGTCAGCCGCTGTACTCTCGCGCGCCACGGACGCGAGCGCATCGGCAAGCGCAGCGACTTCCGTCCCGAGCGCCGATTCGCGCGCAAGAACTTCAGTCAGCTCACGCTCAGTACCTTCGCGATCGAGTTCGAGGCGGCGTACCTGATCACGCGCATCGCGGAGCGTCCGTTCGGCGGCTTCGACCTGCTGACGCGCTATCGAGACGCTGCGGCGCGACTCCTCTTCGGCACCGGCACGCCCGGAAAGCAGCGCTACTGCCGCTGCCAATTCGGTCTGCAGGCGGAGCCGTTCGGTCTCGGCATCTTCGCGCTCCGCTACGACGCGCTGACCGAGCGCCTCGCCATCCTGCAGCTCGGCATCCGCGCGTTCGCGTCGTGACATCGCGTTGCGCTGGCGCTCTTCCGCCACACGCAACTCACGTTCAACCTGATTTGCCTGCTCACGCTGCGTGAGCGCCATGCGTGCCAGTTCAGCCCGCATGCCTTCAGCCGCAGCGCGCGCGCGCTGCGCCGCTTCGCGATCACGTGCTGCCGCTTCCGCGTGATCGGCCACGGCCGGAACCGCTTGGCGCAAATCTTCGAGGCGCGCCTGAAGCTGTACCAGCTCGTCGGCCCAGCTTTCCAGTTCGCGGGCGGCCAATGTGACATCCACCGCGAAACGCCGCGATGTGAGTTCAACATTGCGCTCCGCCTTCTTGCGCTGACGTGAAAGCGCACGCACCTGACTCTGCACTTCCTCGATGAGGTCGTCGAGCCGCGACAGATCAACCGTGGTTTCCTCGAGCCGTCGTTCGGTGCTGCGGCGTCGGTCGCGATACAGGCCGACACCCGCCGCCTCTTCAAACAATTCGCGCCGTTCGTCGGGCCGGTCGCTGAGCAATGCGTCGATCATCTTCGCTTCAATGACGACGCCGCTATCGGCGCCCAGGCCGGTTCCGCGCACCAGATCGTGAATGTCCCGCAGACGACAGGCGACGCGATTGAGGAAGTAGTCGCTCTCGCCTGAACGCGACAGTCGGCGCGTGATTACCACTTCCCTGAACGCCACCGGCAACCCGCCATCGGAGTTGTCGAAATACAACGACACTTCGGCCACGTTCACGGCGCGGCGTGCGGACGATCCCTGGAAAATGACCTCTTCCATTTTCGCGCCACGCATCATGCGCGCGCGCTGTTCGCCGAGAACCCAGCGCACCGCGTCGGAAACATTCGACTTGCCGCAACCGTTGGGGCCGACAATCATTGTCGCCCCCGGCTCGAACAGCATTTCAGTGTGATCCGCGAACGACTTGAAGCCGTGCAGAGTGAGCTTGGTCAAACGCACGAGTTGCGATCCACTAGAGACTTCTCCCGGTCCGGAAATAGAGCGTCGAGCTGACGCCCTTCGCCTTCAATTCGTTCATCAGCGGCAGCGCCTGTTCGGGCGATTCAAACGCGCCAACGAAAATTGTCGCGCTGCCATCCGTCTGCAGCAAAGGATAGGCCGCGATCTGACGCTGTCCGTAGCCGTCGGCCACGTTCTGTGCGGCGCGTCGCGACACTTTGCTTTCGAGTACCAGCGCGTACGGCGTCGCAACCACGCGGCCGGCGTCTGGCTTGAGCTTGCCCGAGGCACGCAACGCTGCCAGCAGCGAATCGGCCTGTCGCGCCTTTGCAAATGCGCCGGCCTGCATCTGGAAGAAGCGGCCACGCTCACCACGGATGCGCACCATCGTCACCGTGCCGGCCGGAAGCTTGAGCCCGAGATCAGCCCAACGCGCCAGCGCCTGCGCTTCGTCATTCGTCGCGACGATCACAACGCCGTACGCGGCGGCCTTCAGCGAGTCCTGCGGATTGAGCACGCGCACTACGCTCACAGAGTCAACGGCGGCCACGCGTGGTGCGGTCGTGCCGCTGTCCGGCGCTGCGCTGGAATCGGGAACGTTGACGGCCGATGTCCCGGTCGCGGCACCGCCGTTCGCTGCGGTTTTCGATCCGGAAGGCTTTCTGAGCAACAGCCACAGCGCGAGCGCAACGACAACAGCACCCGCCGCGATCAGCGCGTTGCGCATGGTCGGGTTGAATTGCGTGCGGGGCGGAAAAAAGCGTTTCTCCATCACGTCGTGCGCCGGCAGCATGACCGGTGATGGCTTGTTGTTCGCAACCGGCGCGCGTTCCACCAAAACAGAAGGCAGTTGGTCACTTGGCGGCGCGACCGGTGTGGGTGCGTCCACATGCGCCAGCACCGAGTTCCGCGGTACCGCGAGCACCGAGGCCGCATCGCCGACCACCACCACGCCGTCCATCATCGACGCCAGCTCGTGCACGCCTTCTGCGTCGCTCGATGCGACCAGCAACAGCAACGCGCCAACCTCGCGGAACCCGGCCGCCAGCCGGCTCCAGCGTTCGTTGCGCATGATGTCCGGCGTGACCACGGGCTCCGTGCCGCTCGGCATCACGAACAGCATGCCGGAATCGTCCACCTGCCGCGCGATCTTGTTCAGCGACACGCCGTACAGGAAGCTGTCCACGATGCCATGCGGATCTTCGCCGGTCACAAGCCGCTGAAGCGGCTCCACTTCGCCTACCAGATCCCCGATGGCGACGCGCCGGATGCGAGCCTGGGCACGGCCGAGCCCGAGAGCTGCGCGCGCGGCTGCCACAGGATCATTCCCCGTAACCAGCACGGCGTGCGCCGCATCGAGTGCAGCCGACGATTCAGCGCCAAGCGCCTCCCAGTCGAGCCCAAGCGTGAGTCCACTTGCCATCAGTTCGATCCCCCCTCAAAAACCCAGTAGTCGCGTCCCGCGGCCTGACCGGCACGCTCAGCGTCCGAGCGCGACCGGAAAGGACCAAGAATAACCCTGTAAAGGACAATGCCGTTCGTGCTGGTCATGGCCACATGCGCCTTCGTGCCCTTCGATGAGATGGCCGAGGCGAGTTGTTTTGCCGGGCCCTCCGCTTTGAGCGCGGCGAACTGAACAACAAAGCTGCCGCGCTCGCCAAGTTCAGTGCTGATTTCGGGTGCGGCACGCGCCTTGGCTGTCGAATCTGCGCGCGCGAGCGCTGCGCGTCTGATCGAGTCGGCTCGCGCGAGTTCCTGCCTGATGGAATCAGCGCGCGACTGACGCTTCGCGATCGAATCGCCGCCGGCCGTACTGTCAGTTCGTGGAAGCTGCGCCGCAGCGCGCGTCGCAGCCGAGTCCTGACGTTGTCGCCGCGACGTGTCCGCGAGCATACCGGACGCGCGCAGCGGTGTGTCGCCCGCGCGGCGGCGGAAGCCGTTCCACTGCACGACGGTCCAGATGTCCTTCGCGCCGCCGGTGACGACCGATGCAGGCGCGAAATCGCCAGCGGTCAACATCACGACGTCGTTTCCGCGCAGCGATGCAATCCGGCCATCGGGAAAGACCAGCGGCAGGTCAGCGCGCCATGGTGATGCGAACCGACCGAGCACGTTGTCGGTCGCAATTCCAATCACTATCACCGAATCGCGCGTCGCGCTGTGCCGCACAAGCACGTAGCGTCCCAGTGGGTCCATGCGCAGCGCGCTGGCGTCGGCGGGAACCGGAATTTTCGCGACAACTTCGTCAGCATACTTGTTGATGACCTGTACGCGCGCGACTTTGGCGTCGCGACCGAGCACGTACACGCGATCGCCGCTCGGTGACGATGCGGTGGCGATGATCGAATCGCCGAGCGAAATCGTGCCGAGTTCTTCGAGATCGCGGGCGCGCACACTGACCAGGCGACTCGGACCGTCACTCAAGTAGTAGCGGTCGCCGCCCGCCGCGGAAATGAGTCGTGCCTTTCCACGCAGCACGGCACTGTCGATGGCTGTCGTGCCAGGCGGTCGATAACGCGTCAGCACCGTTTCGTTTCCACGCTGCCCGATCAGCAGCACTCCGCCGTCGCGCAGCGGCTGCAACTGGCTCAGTGATGCAGTCGATCGCACCTGCCACGGCGTGGCGTCGCTGGTGGTGAGTCGCAACACGGCACCGCCGCTGGTGCCGAAAATGCCACTGCCATCCAGACTGACCGTTTCGCCGAGCGGCGTCGCGAGTGCGCGCTCCAGAGACCCGCTGCCGAGCGTCAGGCGCCACGGCAGCCCGGCGCCATCGGTGAGTGTCAGCGTGCCGGCGTCGATGCTGAACGCGAGTGGATGCACCTGTGCAGGCATTGCCGCCTTGGTGCTCCAGATCACCGTATCGAGCGACGGATACCGATACGCGCGCGCCGCGCCACCCAGAGCGGGAACGCGGAGCACGATGGCATCGGGACCGAGGCTGCCAGCACTGGCTGGCGTCGCGCCGCGGTCGTCAGCGGCGCTGCAGGCGGTAAGCACCAGAGCGAAGGCGAGAAATTGGGATCGCACGCGCGAAACTTAGTCGTTACACATCGTGAATCGCCCCCGGTTTTGCGGAGAGCCAGTGACCTGAATGCCTGGTCAGTGAGGTGCGCACCGCGCCGAGCGACGGCGATCACAGACTGTCGGCATGCGACCGCGCCTCAACGAATTCGACGATGCGGCCCGATGGTCGAAAGACGAATGCAATCCGGCGGTTCAATGCGGTCGCGAACGTGGGCGAGTCCCTGCTGCGATCCGTGGGCGCGATCAGTTCTCACAGCACCGGGCTGTGCGGATCGGACAGGAATTGCACTGTCACCCGCTGGAATGGGTCAGCGATCGCTGCCGTCACCGCGTGCGCGCCTTCACGCTCGAACTGGCGCAGACTCGGCCCAATGTCCTTGACCACCCATCCGAGATGATGCAGTCGCACCATGTTCTCCAAACAGTGTCAATGAAG
>JANMWU010000504.1:0-1540 GCA_031380785.1 Gemmatimonadaceae bacterium | reverse complement strand
AACGCCCGGAACCGCACTCGATCAGGCATGCTGCTCCGCAAATCTCGCGGTGCCCGATACATACGTCCGCGATGGCGTGACGCTCATCGCCGATGTCGATCCCGCGAACGTCGTCGCCGAGACGAATGAAGACGACAACGCGTGGCCACTCACCGGCGCATCAAAGCCAATTCGGGTCGTGCCGGTGCCGCTGGTCAACATTCAGCTGGTGCCGATCCGGCATCGCGCGAGCAATCTCGTGTCGTCACCGACGGCCGACCTGACGTCGCTGCTTCAGCGCATGTATCCCTTGTCCGCTGTCACGGTTACAATCCACGCCGAGTACGCGACTGACCTTCCGCCGCTGACCGGCGGCAGCTCATGGCTGTCGATGCTCGGCGAGATCGACGCACTGCGTACGCTGGAAGGCAGCACATCATACTATTTTGGCGTGCTAAATCAGAAGTCGTCGCCCGGCATCGTCGGCATTGCCGGAGTCGGCGCATTCTCCGAAGTTGGAGTCGGTGGTCCGAGCGCACTGGCGCAGGAAACATTGACGCACGAGTTCGGGCACAGCTTCGGCCGCCAGCATTCGCCGACGCCCGCACGCTGCGGAAATCCGTCAGGCGTGGACGCAAACTACCCGCGCGCTGACGGCACCATCGGCATCTACGCATACGACACACAGGCCAGCACGATCTACACGCCCGACCGCTTCGACATCATGGGATACTGCGACAATACCTGGGCCAGTGAATACACATATTCCGGAATTCTTCAGTATCTGCGCGGGATTCCAGCCGGCACCGGCGGAATCGCTCAGAAGCAGGTGCTGCTGATCACCGGCTCGCTGTTCAACGGCGCGGTATCGATTGACCCGGTCTTCACCACCACCGCCGTCCCCACCGCGCAGCGCGCCGCCGGACGGTTCATTGCAGAGGGTTTGTCGGCGGATGGCCGCGTGCTGTTTTCGCATCGTTTCGACGGCACGACGGTCGGTGATGTCGATGCATCGGCGCGCACGTTCAGCGTTTCCGTGCCGTACGACGCAACAGTCAGCGGCACGGTCGCGAGTATCACCGTCCGCGATGAAAGTGGTGGCGGCCGGCCGGCGTTGCTCACGCGGTCTGGGGTGTACTCCGCTGTGCCCGGCGGCGTGAGCCTGCGCGTGGATGCCGATCCTCAACTGAACGTCCGGGCCACCGGCTCGGCACGATTCACCATCGGCTGGAACGCATCGCGGTATCCGTCGATCGTGGTCAGGAATGCACGGTCGCGTCGCGTGCTGGGGATGGGCAGGAATGGCGAAATCACCTTCGATGCCGCATCACTGGCCGATCTCGAAGTGCTGCTGTCGGACGGCGTATCGAGCACCGCGCGGCCGCTGTCGCTGACGGCGGCACCATGACGCTCACGCATTTGCATCTTCTGGTTGCGGCAAGCGGGCTGCTGATCGCCTGCGCGCGTCCACACGCCGGTTCGAAGGACAGCGCCGCCATGAGCGGAGACACCACCACGCTGGTGATGCTCGATCGGGGGGCGTGTCATGGCACCTGCCCGA
>JANMWU010000495.1:0-7936 GCA_031380785.1 Gemmatimonadaceae bacterium | reverse complement strand
GTAGCTGCCGCTCGAGCGCGGCGATGCCTGTCGAAAGTGTTTCGTCCGTCACGCTCTCCTCGTGATGAGAGGGTTGAACAACGCAGCACGCCGCGCGGCGCGAGTGAAACCGTACGCCCGATGGCGCACTGAGCTGGGCGCCGCGCCTCCGCTCATGGCGCGACAACCGCATCGACCTGCTTCCATCCTCGGCCACGGTCGACAACCGCGGCTATGAGCAACACCGACGAGTCACGCCACGCTTCCAACCCGCGTGGCCCGCCGCTGAACGATCGAACGTCTGGCCGCGATTGAGTCGGGCGCTTTCGTCTGAGCGGCTTGCTCGTCGGCGACACGTTCGAAGGTCGCGTGTTGCGACATATTCCGGTTGGCAGAGAGCCGTTGCACCTCCGCGAGATCCTGAGCGCGGGTCTCGGCCGCTGGAACGAAGTCACGCCACGGTTGCCCTGCCTCTACTCGGCACTCAAGCCGCGCGGCGCCATCGCCGCGGCGCCTCATGGCGTCGAGTGCCCCCCTTCGATAGGGCAGATCGCTGATCGTGGTATGACGCAGGATGGTGACGAGCATTCAGTCCCATTTAGACGCGGCTACCGCATTGTTAACGTCGCGTCGAGTGGTGCGTCATACGTCCAGTTCCGGCGGTCACCACTTACCGCAGACCCAATGGCTGCGGGCCCGCCGCCCTTTCCGAGGTTCCCATGTTTCGTTCGTTCCGCTCGTCCCTGATCGTTATCGCGCCCACGCTCATCGTGCTCGCGGCGTGCAGTAAGGATTCGTCGACCACGCCCGCCGTGGTCACCGACGCCACTATCGCCACCAAGGATGTGGCGGCGGAAGTCGGCGCGTCGACGGCCTCAATCCTCGCGAGCCAGACGTTGGCCGACGTGAACAGCGGCGCAGCGCCACGTTCGGTGCTGCTGGTCCCGTCCGGCGTCTTCGCTGACATTGCATCGACACCGCTCTTCGCGTCGACGACGTGCACGGGGCCAACGGTGGCGACGAGTACGAATCCTCCAGGCGCCGGTTGGTACGTCTGCGCGAAGACGACCGACGGCGGAATCACGGCGCAGCGCGCCCACCGCTACTTCGCCGCCGGCAGCGTGGTGCCGAACTTCGGCGCGACGGTCGATTCCGTGCAGCATCTCTGGAGTGAAACGGGCACGCAGGTCGACACGGCCAAGGGGACGGATGCTGCCGTCCGGAGCCGGTGGGTGAGCCGTGGCGATACCGCCTCGCAGAAGATCACGCGTGCGGTCGCAGCGTCGGGCGCGACGCCGGCGGTCCCGGAGTCGCGGACGTGGAACAGCCGCGGCTTCAACGCCGACAGCGCGAACGTAGTGGATGCGCACGGGACGCGCCGGTGGTCCTTCAGTGGCGCGCGGGCTACTACTAATCTCGTATATCAGCTGCCGAAGTCGGCGAATCCGTACCCCATGTCGGGCACGATCAGCCACAACTGGACGAGCCGGCTGATCAACCTGCACATCAGCGGCAAGGCCGACACGACCACAACCACCCGCACCAGCAGCGCCACGTTCAACGGCACGCAGCAGGCGACGATCACGGTGGGCGGGTTGTCATGCACCCTCGATCTCAAGACGCACCTCGTGTCCGGCTGCAAGTAACGACACGCTGAGGGTCCTCAGCGCGAATCAACGAGAAGGTCCAGACAACGGAACGCGGGCCACCGGAGCACTCCGGTGGCCCGCGACGTGAACACCGGAAATTATTGCGCACTACACGAAGTGCACAACTTCACGCGCCATTGGCACACCGTCGCCGAGCTGTCGCGGCGTCCCGCGTCACTCCCGTTGTGCACGACGACTTTGCGCACAGCGTGTCGCATAGAGCGTTTGAGAGATTGAGTCCCTGACGGTCGGACCAGACTCCGTGCGAAACGTGAGCGGCGCTACGAGCGCGCTCGGCATCGCACCTGCGTGCATGCGGCACACATTGCGCGCGAGTTCGTTCACAAGCCTTGGCGGGTGCGTTGCTGAGCCAGCCGCGATGATGCTATCCGCCCGCGTGAACATACGGAACACGTAATCCGTCACGATGAAGACGGTGCCTGCGGCCGCGCCCGGACGTTGCTTCCTAAGTAGTGACTGCAACTTTTGGAAAGGCTTAGCATGCGCCGTTGCAATATCGATTTGCTCGACCACCGCCGGGCTCGGTGGACGCGACGCCCACTGAGGTGTCTGAATGGCGTCCTACTGCGATGAATGCATCGGCGATACCGAATCGAGGCGTTCCCGCGCAGCTCATGGTGCCGGGCGACAACCGTCGCAGCGCCAAACACCCTCGACGCGGGTTTTCTGGCAGCGCGAACTTTTTGACGGCGCCATGTCTTGCTTCGCCACCTCGTCTCGGCGCGGCCCCGCGACGGCACGATGATCACACGCGACTTTTCCCTCGAATGCTTGACGAACCGTTTCGCGGCTGGCTCGCCCGCCAGGGTGCCGCGCCGCTCGCGACCATGCAGCGTGGACATCACCCCGAATCATCTCACCGTCGCGGCTGCGCTACTCGGCGTGAGTGCGGCCGTCCTCATCGCGTCGAATCGCCCCTACGTCGGATTGACGGTCTGGCTCGCGGGAAGGTTGCTGGACGCCTACGACGACGACATGCTCGCACGTCGCAGTTACGCGTCACCGGCGTTCGGCGGATATCGCGATATCACGCCGGACATGCTAGCCTATTCCGCAATGGCCATTGCCTTCGCCATCGCAAACCCGGCGGACCAATTCCCCTGGCTGAGCATCCTCGCCGGCGACGTAATGGCCTCGTTCCTTCTGGCACCGTCTGGCTGCTGCGAATCTGGATCGGCGATGATCGCCGTGAGCGTTTTCCCGCGCAGTCGACGCGCCTGGCGTATTTTGGCGCCATGACCACGCCCCCTACCGACAAGACCCTCAGCGCGTTCGAAGCGGAAGCCATGCAGTGGCTGCCCGACGTCCTTCGCTTCGCCAGGTCGCTGACCCGTGATCAGTGGAACGCGGAGGACCTGGTGCAGGACACGTATCTCAACGCGCTGCGCTACTGGCACCAGTACGACCCCGCCACGGATTGCCGAGGATGGCTGTTCTCGATTTGCCGTCACCGTTTCTACCGGATCAGCTCGCGAGCGCAACGTCAGGTGGCGGTCGAAGACGCCGAGCTCGAGTCTCTGGCCGCCGCGGCGCTCTCGATGTCCGCGACACTGGTTGGCTTCGCCGACGTGCTCGTGCGAGACGACATGCGCGCTGCGATCAAGCACGCGATGGAAACGCTCCCGCAACCGTACCGTGATGTGGCCCTACTCGTGGATTGGCACGACCAGAACTACGAGACCGCAGCGCAGACCCTCGGTGTTCCCATCGGCACGATACGATCACGGCTCTTCCGTGCTCGACGCATTCTGCAGCAACGTCTACTCGAACATGCTCGCGATGCGGGCTTCACCGTTCCCATTCCAACCATGCGCACGGAGAACGCACCAACATGATGATGCCGATGATGGATTGTGATTCTGTCCTGCGCAAACTGTGGGACTACCTGGACCGTGAGCTCACCGAAGATCGCATGCACGAAATCGAGATGCATCTGGAGCAGTGCGAGAAGTGTCGGCCGCAGGCTGACTTCCGTCGTGCGTTTCGGAGTGCCGTGACGGGCGCTCGCGACGCCGCCGGTGACACGGCGGCACTGACTGAGCGTGTGCGGCGGGCCTTGCACGACGCCGCACGACAGTAGCTGCCGCCTCCTTTGCGTATGCGCACGCTGCGCGATGATGGTGCCGACGGCAACCTTTTCTGCATCCTCCGTCGTCCCGCGTTAGTCCCGACGGCCAAGCAGACGATGGCCGAGTCGCGCAGGCACGTCTCGCCGTGGCGAACGCGCTGTTCAATGGCATCGGCGGTGGTCGGAATCGTGCATTGATCATTCCGCGTGTGACGTACTCGGCGCCGGAGGTGGCGCACGTGGGCATAACGGCGTCCGAGGCATAAACGGCCGGGATTGCGTGCGACGACATTCGGGTGGATCTGGCGCAGCATGACAGGTCGGTCCTCGAAGGCGACGATACGGGATTTCTTATGGGTTACCTCGCAAAGGGGAGCGACCGCGTTCCGGGCGCGTCACTCGTCTCGTCTCACGCAGGTGAGATGATCGGTGAAATCGCAGTCGCGATCCGAAACCGCCTGGGGCTGAGCGCCATAGCGACGACGATCCATGCATATCCCACTCACGCAGAGGTCTTTCGGAGAGCAGCGGACGTGTGGCGCCGCAGTCGACTCACGCCAGCGGCGACGCGCGTGTTTGCGTTGTGGTTCCGTTTGACGGCGTAGTACCATGGCGACAGCAGTCAGCGTTGGCGTCGAGAGCTCGACGCCAACGTATCAGTGCGGATGCCGATGCTGCGCCATGTCCATGGACCCCATCGTGGTACGCTGCTCCGACGCAATGGCCGACGCGATCTCTGCAATTTGCGCCGAGCCGGCGTAGCCGGTCCATCGCCGGATCTCGCGCCCCTCGCCATCGACAAGCAGCGTCAGTGGAAGCCCCAGCGCGCCGAACTGCTCGTGCAGATGCGGGCCGCCGCGCGCCACCGGGAACCGGAGATGGCCCGCCCGCATGAACCCCAGCGCGGCCGCGGTGTCTGCGTCCTCATTGACGGACACGAATGCGACGCCCTCACCAGACACGCGTCGCTGCAAGGTGTCGAGCGACGGCATCTCCGCGCGACATGGTCCGCACCAGCTCGCCCAGAAATTCAACAGTGTGATCCGGCCACGGAATGCGCGCGTCGCAATGCGACCGCCGGTCAGGCCACTCAGCTCGAGCTCCGGCACTCGAATCCGAACCTTCGTGTCTGATGCGCCCCGCACGAACACTGCGCTCAGCACGTGCACTCGACCGCCACGATCAACGGCGAGCGTCGGATCAACACTGGCCAGAAAGGCCGTTCGGAGCAGCGCCCCGGACTGCGGGTCAAACACGTCGAGCCGCGTTTCCGTCATGTCGCCATTCGCGGTGCTGAGCAGGTACAGCAGCGAGTCCGGGCCGAACGCGAGGCCAAGGTTGACGGGGTAATAGTCGATCACGACCGATCCGTGCGAGACCTCGAATCGTGGATCGCCTGACGTATGCGACAACCCGCGCGTGGCAACCCACGTGGTCTCGCCAGTCTCTCGCATCGCGACGAGCTGGTCCCGGATGAACGGTGCGAGATAGATCATCTCGCCCCGCGCCGCGAGGTAGCCGGCGTTGGCCATCGCCTCGAGCAATACGTGCGCCGGCCGATGCGCGACACCTACGCGCCGTGTCACGGTGCCGAGTGTGTCAACCGTGAGCAGAAGCGGCGCCGGGGCCGAATCGACGGTCCCGGTGAACTGCGCGGTCGAACGAACGAGCCAGGTGACATTGCCGCTGCGTCCCGGTACGAGCTGAGGCGCGGCGAACGAGGTCGCAGGCACATCGTGGGCGATATCGCGTCCATCAACGCGCACGATGCGGCTGCTCGCGTCAGTCAGCCAGAGATCGCCTGTCCGGGACATCATGGCCGTCCGCCAGGTATCGGCCCTTCCTGCGATCACGTGTGAACGCGCTCGCAGCTGTCTGTTTATACTCAGTAAGCGACCATCATGGTCGACGACGTAGGTATCGTCTGTCGCCGTAATCACCGCGCGTCCTTCGAACCACAGCAGTCTGGCGTCAGGAGCCGGCGGGCCACTGTCAAGCAGAAGCAAGTCCGGCGCATGTGCCCGTTCGATGTGGCGAACGCCGCCACGCATCACCGTATGCGCCGCCGCCAGTGACGGATTCGGTCGCCACGCGGCGGGCCTCACCGGGAACAGGCCGCGCCCCACGCGCAGCCCCACCGTCACCGCACCCACCAGCCCCACAGCGAGTGCGCCGATGGCAAGACTGCGCGCGGAACGCATGGTCACCGCGCTCGTGCGGCGATGTTCGTGATCTGGATTGCCTGCGCGCCACCGGCGGCGAACACTTTGCCGGAGACCGTTACATGCTGCTCGGCGAAAGGCTTCAGCTTCGCATTCTGCCCATCGCCCGGCATACCTGAGGACGCTGGGATGTAGAGCTTGCCATCATCCGTCAGAATTGCGAGTGGCAGTCCGCGATCTGCGCAGATCTCGGCGCACATCTTGTGTTCGGCGCCGCCCAACCCCTGCCCGAACTTGCATGACACGTCAACGACCGTACCGCTGATCGTCGCGTCCTTCCCTGCGGGCATGGCGTGTCCCGCCATCCCGCCCATTGCCTGCGCACGCGCCGTAGTTGGCAAGACGACTGCGATGGCAACTGCGGCGATCCGCATGAATCGAACCATTCCCCCTCCCGAGAGATGTGTGAAGTGGCCGACGTGGCCACCGCGGCAAGACCGGGGTGCGTGAGATCGTTCCGCGTTGCGCGAGCGCTGGCGAGCCTGGAGTTGCGAGTAAAGCGCATCGCGCCTTCAACGCAGTGCGTCGCGGCGATAAGCTCAACGCGCTCGCTCGTCATTGTGAACGAAAACGAGCGCAGCGTCTAGGTTCATCCGTGAAGCAAGAGGACCGTTGGCGTACGAGGCTTCCGCCTGGTACGCCACTTACCCATTGAAACAGGGGTGCGGCATGTCGATGAACGTCGCGAAGGTAGTGATCGCTGGTGTGGCCGGGACGGCAGCGATGACTGTTGTCGGCCTCTGGGGGGCGCCGCTGATGGGCCTGGCACCGATGAATCCAGCGCAGATGTTGGCCGGCGCGATGGGAGGGATGATCGCAGCCGGTTGGGCAGCACATTTCATGATCGGCATCCTGCTGGCATTCGGGTACGCGTTCGTCAGCTCGCGGATTCCGGGGACACCGGCGTTGCGTGGTGCCATCTACTCAATCGCGCCATGGTTGGTCGCGCAGCTTGCCGTCATGCCGATGATGGGCATGCCAGTGTTCTCCGGGTCGATGATGCTCGCGATGGGAAGCCTGATCGGGCATCTCGTATATGGTGCGGTCGTGGGCAGTATCGTGGGCAGGGATGACGTCGTAACGACAGCCTGACCGAAGCTGCGGCAGCCATGATCGCATTGCGTCGTGCCGTCGATACGATGCTGCGTAGCGTGCGTGGTCACGGTGCTGATCAAATCCGGCGACACCGGCACTTGGTACCGCTCTTCCAGGTACGCCTGCAAATGAGCGCTGGACCACAGTGTCCGGTGTGCGGTCGCTCACTGCGCCCACTTCGCGACCGCCCCTTGCAGCCTCACGCGCGTCAGGATCTCGTCGCGAAATCGCGGCGTGTTCCACAGCGGCGCCAGATGCGGATCCCAGAGGTCGTACTGCACGCGAAACGGCATCGCATAGGCCTGCGCGTGAAGCGCGTCGATCGCACGATTCGGAAACCCGAGGAGCATCCACGTGACCGGGTGCACGCGCCCAGGCTTGCGCGGAAGTCGCGTCAAATCGCGCGCCGCCAGCGCTTCACCCTGCATGCGAAATGCGGCGGTGTCGGGTAAGAACTTCGGGAATCGCCGCAGCGCCTCGCGATAGCGTCCGTCAAAGAGCATCTGGCGGCCGAGCACCGTGCGGAGGAAGTGCACGTCGCCTGCGGTGTCAAGCGCCAGCCCTTCTTCGAGCACGCGCTCCGCATCCGCGTATCGCTTGTTCATGTAGAGCGCGAAGCCCCATGTATCGAGTCGCACCGGCGCACGATCGAGCAATACAGCGCGCTCGCATTCCCGGAGCGACTCGTCGAGTCGCCCCATCGCCCACAGCAGCTCGCATAGCTGCATGTGCGCCTCGTGGCTGTCAGGATCAATGCCGATTGCACGACGATATTCGTCTTCGCCCGCTTTCCATGCCCACTGATCGCGATAGACGCCCCCGAGTGCGGTATGCGCGGCGGCGCTGTTCGAGTCGAGCGTCAGGGCGCGCCGGGCGGCTTTCTCTGAGCGGTGCAGGCTGAC
>JANMWU010000480.1:0-4370 GCA_031380785.1 Gemmatimonadaceae bacterium | reverse complement strand
GTATCGACATCGAGGTCGTTGGTCGGCTCGTCGAGCAGCAGCAGGTTGCCGCCGCTCATCAGCGTCTTGGCCAGGAACAGACGGTTCCGCTCACCACCGGAGAGCGTCGCCACCAGCTTCTGCTGATCGGCACCGCGGAAGTTGAAGCCGCTCACGTACGCGCGTGAATTGATCTCGCGATTTCCCACCGGAATCATTTCGCGACGCCCGCTCACTTCTTCCCACACCGTCCGCGCACCATCCAGCGTGCGACTCTGATCGCCGTAGCCGATCTGCACCGTCGATCCGAGCGTCAGTGACCCGCCGTCCGGCTTCTCCGCATCGGTGATCATGCGGAACAGCGTCGTCTTGCCGGCGCCGTTCGGACCGATGATACCGACGATGCCCGCGCGCGGCAGATCGAACGACAGCTGATCATACAGCAGCACGTCGCCGTAACCCTTCTTCAGATTCTTCGCGATCACGACATCGGCGCCAAGTCGCGGTGCGGGCGGAATCACTATCTCGTGATTGTACGCGCGCTCCTGTCCCAGCTCACCGGCCAGATCCTCGTAGGCCTGCAAACGCGCCTTGCTCTTCGCCTGGCGCGCTTTCGGCGCCATACGAACCCATTCCAGTTCTCGCTCGAGCGTCTTCTGCTTCTGGCTCGCCTGCTTCTCTTCCGTCTTCAGGCGCGCGGCTTTCTGCTCCAGCCAGCCGGTGTAGTTGCCTTCCCACGGAATGCCTTTGCCGCGATCGAGCTCGAGGATGTACTGCGCGACGTTATCGAGGAAATATCGATCATGCGTGATCGCAATCACTGTTCCCGCAAACTCGGCCAGATACCGTTCCAGCCACGCCACACTCTCGGCGTCGAGATGGTTGGTCGGTTCGTCGAGCAGCAGCATGTCCGGCTGCTCCAGCAACACGCGGCAGAGTGCCACGCGACGACGCTCACCACCTGAGAGCACCGACACATCCGCATCCGGCGGCGGGCAACGCAGCGCGTCCATCGCGATCTCGACCTTGTTGTCGAGATTCCAGAGATCCATGGTGTCGATCTGTTCCTGCACGCGCGCCTGCTCGGCCAGCAGCTTGTCCATCGCCGCATCGTCCATCGGCTCGCCAAACGCCAGACTGATCTCATTGAAGCGATCGAGCAGAGCGCGCTGCGCCTTGACCGCGACTTCCACGTTGCCGCGCACGTCGAGCGTCGGATCGAGCTGCGGTTCCTGCGGCAGATAGCCGATGCGCGTGCCCTTGTGGGCCCAGGCTTCGCCCTGAAACTCGGTGTCCACACCGGCCATGATCTTCAGCAGCGAGCTCTTACCCGCGCCGTTGCCGCCCAGCACGCCGATCTTGGCGCCGGGGTAGAACGAGAGCCAGATGTCGTCGAGAATGACCTTGGAAGGCTGAACCACCTTCTTCAGGCCCTTCATGACGTAGATGAACTGTGGAGCCACGGGTCGGGGAATGCGGGGGTGTGCTGGGACGTCGGCACGGGTGAGTGTGCCAGACGGAATCTTGGCAAGTTAGCGCTGCAAACCAGTGCCAAACTTCAAGGGGTCAGAGTCCTTGATCGATCAGAGGGTCGAGTCCTTGATCGATCAAGGGGTCAGAGTTCCTGGTCGATCAGAGGGTCAAAGTGGCTGCGGAGAGTGGCTGCGACTTTGCAGTGCCGGCCTCAGCAGTTCATCCGGCGAGTACGTTGTTGCGCGGCACCCCTTCAGACCCAATCGCAGTGAATTTCTCCAACCTTCCCGCGCAGCTTGGCGCATCGCCGCTGACTGCGCTGCCGGTGGTGTTCCTCGCGGGCGTCCTGACCTCGTTGACGCCCTGCATTTACCCGATGATCCCCATCACGGCGGCGATCGTGGGCGGAGCTCAGACCGCCGCCGGTGGCAGCAGTCGCAAACGGACCGTTGGCCTGACAATGGCGTATGTCATCGGGCTGGCGCTGGTGTATTCGACCTTGGGTCTGATCGCCGGACTCTCCGGCAGCATGTTCGGCACCATCAGCACCAACCCATGGCTGTACTTCGCCATGGCCAATGTCCTGCTGCTGGCGGCACTCAGCATGCTGGATGTTCTGCCGATCCGGCTGCCGGCCTGGCTGCTCACGCGAGCCACGCATGCGGGTCAGAACGGCGGGTTCGGCGGCGCTTTCGTAATGGGAGCGATGTCGGGGCTCGTCGCGGCGCCGTGTGGCGCGCCGGTTATGGCCAGCGTGCTGACATGGGTGGCGACCACCCGCAGCGCGGTGCTGGGGTTTCTCTACCTGTTCGTCTTTTCAATCGGGATGTGCTCGATCCTGGTCGTGGTCGGCCTGACGTCGGGCGCGTCCAGTCGTCTCCCGCGCAGCGGTGCGTGGATGTTATGGGTCAAGCGTGTTTTTGCTTTGCTGATGATCGGCGTGGCGGAGTACTATCTGATCGAAATGGGGAAATTGTTGTTCTGATTTGAGATCCCGACCCGGCCGATCGTCGTAGAGTCTGGGAAAGGAATCGTTCCGTGTGAGTGAGATCGTCGACCCGTACTTATTGCCCAGCCTTTTCATCATGACCCGATTTTCTTTTGTAAAGCGATTCGCACTCTCCGCAGCACTTGCAGCGCCGGCGTTCCTGGGCGCGCAGGAGGCGGGAATTCCGGTGGGCAACACAGCACCGAACGCGACCCTCGAAACCCTCGACGGGCGCGCCGCACAGCTCTCGCAGTGGGTCGGCAAGACGCCCGTGGTGCTCGAGTTCTGGGCCAGCTGGTGCAGCTACTGCAAGGCGCTCGAACCCGAGATGGCGAAAGTGGCGAAGGCGTTCGGCCGCCAGGTGAAGTTTGTCGGCGTTGCCGTGAGCGCCAACCAGACGCCTGATCGCGTTCGCCGATATATCCAGCAGCATGCCTTGCCGGTCGAGATGCTCTACGATCGACACGGTGCGGCGGTTGATGCGTATGATGTTCCGGCGACCAGCTATGTGGTGGTGATCGACAAGACCGGCAAGGTGGTGTACACCGGCAGTGGCGGAGGTCAGAATCTCACGGCCGCGATCCAGAAGACGATCTCAGCTCTTCCCGCAGCCGACAACGCGCGCTGAGAACTGTGTTATTGCAGTCACGCAAAGCACAGCAACAGCTCAGCGTGTCTGCATACAGCAATTTGCGATGCACAAAAAGCAGACCGGCCTGCTCGCATATTGCGAACAGGCCGGCCTCTTTTCATAACTGCTCAGTAAATCAGGCAGTCACGTCACCAGCGTGCGCGACGTGAGCGCCAGCAAAACCCTTACGGACAGCCCACACCCTTCAGCGTAGCGTCAAGCTTGGCGCGGAACAGGCACTCGGCCTGTGGCACTGGCTGCACCTTGATGCGGAAGTGCGTCGGCAAGTCAAGCGGCAACGTGGTCAGGCGGCCGTAGCGACGTACGTCCACCCAGCGGCTCCCTTCCCACATCAAGGAGTAACGCTTCTCATACAGCACCGCAGTGATGGCGTCATTCGCCGTCGCAAACGGGGCCAGCGGTGCCAAGCCGCCGCTGTTGACGCGCACGAAATTGATGTCCGTGAGCGCGGCGGCAAGGTTGTTGAGCCCGATGTTCGCTTCCGCGCGCAGCAGGATCAGCTCCTCGTTTCGGATTATCGGCATAAACGTGGTGTTCGTCGGATAGAGCCTCCAGCCCACCGTGCTCGGGATGCCGGCGGCGCCCGGCGGCGACTTTGGTGGAATCGTGCGCGTCTTCGCGGCAACGCGAAGATCGGGAACGCCGGCGTTGGACTGCGCGTCGGTCACAATCGACGGATGAGCCACCTGGTCAGGCGAAACCGGTACGCTGAGGCCATTGAGCGCGTCGCCGGCAGCCGACGAAAAGTTCCAGTACGCGCCAACCGTCAGATCCGCGCCGGCCGCCGAGTTGATGAAGCTTGCGTTGACCGCGGTCAGCGCGGCAGTGAACGCCGCAGCGCCGCCGCCCAATGTGGCGTAGTACACGCCGAACCGGGAAGCGAACCCACGATTGAGCTTCAGGAAATTCGCCGGTGTGCTGAACGGCGCAAAACCTGAGGGCAGGTTGAACGGGAATGCTGCTCCGCCGGCGGCCAGATCGGCCGCGCCGTCATTCAGCAGCGCGAGCCCGAACTTGTACGCCGAGTCGCGGCTCACGAACGGCTGTGCCTTGTTCGTCGCGAGGTCAATTTCCACCGGCATGCCAATGGTATCGCGCGTCTGCAGCAGGTACAGCACTTCCAGACCGCGGAAGGTCTTCGCGAACCCCTTGGCAGCGCTCTTTTGCGCCGCAGTCAGGAACCCCGCGTTGTCCACGATAGCGATGAAGTTCAACGCGTTGCGCATCACGGTGAAGCGACCATTCCATCCGCCGCTGGCGAAGCCGGCGTTGTCGAGC
>JANMWU010000436.1:0-1705 GCA_031380785.1 Gemmatimonadaceae bacterium | reverse complement strand
GACCTGTGTCTTTCCGCCGGGATCTGCACTTCCCTCGCGCGAAATATTGAAGCCGATGTGACGCAGCTGCTCCCACGTCCAATCGCGATCGAGACGCAGTGTGAGTCCGACAATCCAGTGATTGCCGAGATCTTCCTTGGCCGCCAGTGTCAGCGATGACGAGTCTGGCGAGAGGGTGTGCCGTATTCGCCGCGAGCACGCAAACGCAATGCGCTCGCCGGGCTTGCCAACCAGCGTCATCCCTTTGAATGCGAGCTCGAGCTGCTGCGCAAGTCGCTCGACAACGCCAGGCGTCTCGTCCGACGACACGCGCTGGAAAAACAACGGCGCGATTGAGGTTGGTGCCTGAACAACGGGATCAGGCCGAAGCCAGAGCGCGCGAATCTTCTTCGCGTCACTGTCGGCCGCGATGAGGTTGCGTTCGTCATCCGACTCACGACGCACCATGATCTGTGTCGGCTTACCCACGTGCGCGCCCGTCGCCCAGTACGCGGGATCGTCCTCGGCTTCAGCACGAATTGTGATGCGCACGTCACGCGCGCGCGGCAGCGGCAGGTCGTCGGACAACGCGTCGATCTGCGCGGCAGTCAGGCCGAAATCACCAAGATCCGTCGGGTCGCCGAATCGCAACACGTTTGCGTTCCGGAAGGTGAGATTCACCACTCGCTCGGCCTTGAAATCCCCGGGCAGAGTGCGCGTGGTGCTGTAGAGTCGCGCCCATGCCTCACGCTTCGTAGCGGACAGTTTGTTGTCCATCCTGAGCGCGCGCACGTCTACATCGAAGCGCAGTCGCGTCACATCGGGATCCGGGATGCCAAATGCGAAGTGATCACGGTTCCCGGGCACGACCTGCACCGAGCGATCCGACGCGGCCTGCAGCAGCGGAATCGGATCGAGATACTTGCCAGTGAAGACGACGCTCGGATAGCCGAGGCGCGGCCGATTAATTCGTAACACGTCACCGGCGAAGCGCGGTGAATCGGGGTCGTTGGGACCGGCAGGCACTGGCGGCGGAAACACCGGAGTATCCGTCAGGCGCACCGGCTCCGGCAGCACATGGCGACGGAACGGCACCGTCGCAATCGGCGCGGGCGATTCGTGAATCAGACTGTCGCCTTCCTCCGGCCCACCGCCGGTTGGATCCATCAGACGCACGCGCATCTGATACGAATGCCCATAGCGCAACGGAATATTCCCGAGACCGATCGACTGGTACTGTCGGCCGAGTGAACCACCGGCTTCCTCGGTATGGTACAGCGCGGCTGCATCTTCATCCGGGAGCACGAGCGAATGGCCGTTCCACTGCGACAGATACGCCGGCAGCCACCAGCGTCCGGTGGCCTGATCGCCATCGAGCTGCATGGGATGCACTTCCACGCCGAGCTCGATGCCGGGCTCGGAGTCCTCCGCCGCATCAATACGCGTGCCGTCAAGCATGATTGGTGCGCGCGGGCGCACGCGCACGAGCGAGCGCCACGGATCGGCCGCCGCCGGGCGCGCGTCAATGCGATAGCTGAACACGCCCATCGGCGCGTCGATGCGCTGCGCCACGCCAGCGATTTTCGGTACCGTGGCATCGGGCACCATCTGGCGATTCTGCCACGTCAGAATCTGCTCGTCGTCCCAACCCAGCCGAATGCCAATGTCGTGCACCGGCGCGATACCATCCGGCTCCTCGGCCAGCAGATTCTGGCTCACCGGTTGC
>JANMWU010000429.1:0-40257 GCA_031380785.1 Gemmatimonadaceae bacterium | reverse complement strand
AGTTTTCGCCGTGTCCGAGCAGGATGATGCGGCCCGGCTCGAGCGTCGCAATCTGGCGGCAGATTTCGCTGCCGATGGAGCCGCCGGCACCGGTGACGAGGATAGTGCGACCGGCGGCCATGGTTTTCAGGCCCTGCAGGTTGACCTCGACCGGTTCGCGGCGGAGCAGGTCGCCGATCTGGACCTGGCGGAGGGCGGCGATGGAGACGCGGCCACTTAGGAGGTCATCGAGTCCGGGGACCGTTCGTGCTTCGACGCCGGCTTCTCGGGCGAGCTGGACGATCTTGCGAATGAAGGAGCCAGGGGCAGAGGGCGTCGCAATGACGACAAGGTCGATGCTCGAAGCCTTGGCGATGTCGACCATGTCCACAGTGTACCCGAGTACCGGCAGGCTAAGGATGAGCTTGCCGTGAAGTGTGGGGTCATCGTCGAGAAAGCCGAACGGAATCATGCCGGTTCGGCCAGAATCGAGCATCTCTCGCACAACGAGTTGTCCTGCGGAGCCTGCACCGACGATCAACGTCTGTCGCCCTTTCCGTGACGGCTTGACGCGTCCCAGTGCACTTTGGCGCCACGCGCGCGCCAGTAGCCGAAGGCTGATCGCAGAACCCATGAAGACGCTGGTGTCGAGAAGCACCACCGACCAAGGCACGCGGATACCGCCTGCGATACCCATTATCAGGCCGAGCACGACAGTCAGAATCGCGACAACTACGCCGGTGTAGATCAGTCGCATGGCTTCGCGGATGCTAGCGTATCGCCACGCCTGGGCGTACGCGCCTGTCATGAAGAAAACGATGACACGGCTCACGCAAAGCAGCGCGGCGTACACGACAAATCCGTCGCGGTACTGCGGTGGGGGCGGCCACGTCTCGAATCGCGCGATGTAGGCGATGAGCGTTGCGGCGAGACTTAGTGCAATATCAGCCGCGACAAGAGCACGTGTGCGAGTCGTTGTTACGCGAGGCTGCGATGGGGGTGTTTTGACACCCGTCATGGCGATTGATCGAGGTAAACGCGCCCGCGTGTGCGGTGCGAAAAGAACGTCGGCAATTGGGATACTCGTGAACAGCTTGATCGGTCACAATGGCAGCCGGCGCGGAACGGGAGTTAACGCCATTGCAATATGTCGGTAAGTCAATGCATTTGTTAGGGATGCGTCACCGTTGCTCGGACGCGAAGCGACCTCGAGTCGTTTCGCCCGTCCTTCGGCGCGAGCCGCCTTACCTCGCGTTACTCAGCCTCAGGTTACAGCGATGGGCATAGCGCGGAGGTTCGCGTCGGGGGAGCTTTGCTTCCAACCGCACTCGGGCGAACTCAACATTTTTCACGCTTTGCTCCCACATGCCAAGAGCGGTCGCCAAGCATGCGTGCGAAGACCGCGTAAGCCTGCACCAATGAGACGCCTTTGCCTGAAGTAAAACCATCGGCCAGAAAACTCCCGTGGCTGCAACTGAGTATCGGCAGGGCGTCGGGTGCGGCACAGGCTGCGCGCAACGCCGGGACCTTGCACTACATCGTGGCCATCTTTGCCGTGCAAGGTCTTTCGTATCTCACGCAATTCACGATTGCGAAGGTCGCAGGGCCAGCTGACTTCGCTGTTGTGCGCACCGTCGAGGCGACGCTCAACGTGCTCCTCGTCGTCGCGTCAATTGGCATGCCCATGCTCGCGGTCACAACGATTGCGGGGCTTGCGAGTGAATCGGAGCAGGGGCGAATGGTTGGTGGCCTACTCGCCATAAGTGTGGTAGGCGGCCTGATCGTCGCGGCGGTCGCGACGCTCGCTGCTGGTTGGCTCGCCCAGCCGGCGCCGAGTTACCTGCGCGGATTGGCGTGGATCCTCGCGCTAACTGCAGGATCGCGAACCAGTCTCAACTATTTTCAGGGGAAGCAGCAGGTTCAGCGAGTCGCCGGATTCTCCGTCGTGCTGTCGCTGATCTCGCTCGCCATTGTCATCGTCGCGGTCTGGGCTGGAGGGCTGCGCGGGTGGATCGTTGGACGGTACCTGAGCGAGGCGCTCTTCCTCGGCATGATGCTGCGTGCGATTGGCCCGACGCTCAGTCTTTCCGGCCCACTTCCCGACGGAAAATCGGTAGCGACCCTGCTGCGCGCGGGCTCGGGAATCGCGATGTCGCTGCTGATCCGCACCGCTGGCGACAACGCCGGCATCTTCATGCTGAATGCGGCCGGCGCCAGTCGACCGGCAATCGGATACTTCGGCCTGAGCAGCCTCGCCCTCGTCGCCATCCTTATTGTGCCAGGCGCAATTCCGAGTGTTGCACTGCCTCGACTGGTCGCTCGGCTGAACGATCGCCGGGCTGTGCACGAGCTGGTGAAGAAAGTCGGGCTCGGCTCGCTGGGGGCCAGCGTCCTGCTCGCCTGCGTGACTGCCGTTTTCGCCGCGCCAATCCTGCAGGTCTTCCTGCCGTCGTACGGCCCCGCACTTCCGATTCTGTATGTCCTGCTGATCGCAGTACCGTTCAGACTGCTGAGCTCGATGTCCGGAATGGTGCTCGTTGCGTGCAGCGCCGTGAGGTACACCGTGTGGATCAACAGCTTGTCACTTGCCGTGACGGTCGGACTGGGCTGGCCATTGACAGCGCGCTTCGGCGCAATCGGGACCGCGATTGCCGTGGTGGCGGGCGAAGCTATCAGCGCCCTCGCCTATGTGGTCAGCGCGAGTACGCGGTTGAACTATAGTCTCAGCGCACGGTCGGCTTTCGACCGCGCCGCCATTCCGTGACCATGTGCTTGTGCGAGCCGTCACTTGGCGTGCGTCGCTAAACCGTGAGCGGCCGTGGCCTCACATGTAGCGGACACCTTACCTTGCGTTTTGTCATCCGCTTCCTGAATCGCACCCCGTGGCTCTCGTAGAGAACGCATCGATCGGCGGCGTCAAGCGCCGCAGCATATGGGACGGCCCGTCCGACGCGCAGAGTTCGTTGGATTGGGTGCTCCTACCGTGGCGGGCTTACGTGATTGTGCCCTTCCTTCTGGCGATCGCCGCGATCGCCGTGTCGTTTGCCGTTCCCAAGAAGTACCGCGCGCTCGCGCAGGTGTATCCTGAGCAACCGAAAGCGACGGGCGCCGCCAATCTTGGAGCGATCGCTGGCCTTGCCTCGCAGATTGGCGTCGGGTTGGCCTCGGGCGCTCAGAGTCCGCAGTTCTACATCCAGGTGATCAACTCTCGCCGGATGATGGAGGAAGTCCTCGCCTCACGTGTCGCGACGGAGCGTGGAGACAGCGTGTTACTGGTGGACTACCTGGTCGATTCACGCGCGCGAGACGACGCGCAGCTCGACCTCGCGTTGCGCCGACTGCGCGAAGCGACGGATGCATCGGTCAACGCTCGGACCAATATTCTGGAACTCGCCGTCACGTTGAAAGATCGCAACGTCGCGGCTCGCGTCGTCTGGTTGTATCTCGATGCGCTCGGACGGTTCAACCTCGCGACTCGTCAGTCGCAGGCTGGACAGCGACGACGCTTTGCGGAAGCGCGACTGCACGAGGCGCAGGACTCGCTCTCGAGTGTTGACCGCTCCGTCAGTGCCTTCCTGACGAGAAACCGTCAGTATCGTGAATCTCCGACGCTGAGTTTCGAGTACGAGCGTCTCCAGCGCTCGCTGGCGAACTACCAGGCGCTTTACACCGGAATCCGTCGCGACTACGACACAGCGCGGCTCGACGAGGTCAATGACACACCGGTGCTGACGGTGGTCGATCCGCCACGGATTCCGCTGCGCCGGGCGAGCCCGAGTCGACTTGTCGCCGGCATCGGCGGCGGCGTGTTCGGCATCATGTTGGTTTTGTTCTGGGCTGCCCTGCGCGCGTTTCTCGGCCGACTCTATCGCGAGGATCGACCGCAGTTCGACGCGCTAACGGCATTTTCGCGCCGCACGGCCACTCGGCGAAGCGCGGCGAGTTGAGCGCACTTTGGATCGCGGCGTTCGCCGCGATGATGCTCCCGGTGGTCGCCATGCTTTCCGGAATGCTTCGCTGGCCGCGAGATATTTTCGCGGGATTGATGTATGCACAGGGCGTTGTTTACATGTTCATCGCGCCATCGATCGCTGCGGCCAGTCTGCCAACGAACACACAGGCGCGCTACAGTTTTTTCCTGTGGTGGGCACTGCCACTGTTCTGCGGCGCCTTTCTCGTCGCGTACCGCATCGTCGCGGCTCGTCTGGAGCGACGCTGGTCCGCGCCCCCAGACCTCGTCGTGAACCAGCTGGCCAGCGTGGGATTCGTGATTGGCAGTATTCTAATGGCCGTTGGCTGGCTGTGGGTCGCGCTCACACGCAATCTGCTTTACCGGCGGCTCGGTGCGGAAGGAATTGCTGGCGCACAACTCGATCTCTCGCTGATCGAATTCGGTATCTACCGATCCTTCATGGAGTTCGCGCCGTTCTTCGCGATCTACGCCTTAGTGGTGTTGCGCATCGCGAAGCCTCCACAGCGTTGGATACAACTGCTTTGGCGCAGTTGCCTGGTGGTCACCGCTTCACTGTACGGGTTGAACGTGCTCGTGAATTCCCGCCTCGCTGGCGTGCTGTTCATTGCCGCGCTGGCCGGCGTGGTGCTGATCACTGCACCGGAATCCCGTCGCGTGCGCCCTGAACGCGTTGTGCTGATCCTGATGCTGGCCATTTCCGCACTGTACGTCGTTCGTGTTTCCGAGAATATCCGCGAGCGTATTTCGAACGGAGGAAGCGCGTTCGACCCATCGAACCTCGACCCGTCCGGGCGGACTGGCGGTGGAGAAGAGGGATACGAGCTGCGCCTGAACGGCATCGATCTCATGGCACTGATCGCGGACAATGTCGAAGCCCAAGGCCCCGCGCTCGGACGGGCGTGGGCCGTACCGCTGCTACTGCAGCTCGATCCGATCTTCAGAACGGATTTCACCGAGCAGATGAAGCGCGGAGCGCTGACGACCTCGAAGAGTTTTCTCCTCCTGCAGTACGCCGGTATCGCAGAATCAGACTATTATTCCTGCATGATTTCCGACGCATACGGCAACCTCGGACTCGCGGGGTTCCTCGCGGTGGCATTGGTGCTGGCGGGAGCGTGTGCGGTGGCGGGTGTCGGGCTGCGCGGGAAAGGCGGCCCGACGGTTATTCTCATCGCGAGTTTCGTGCTGAGTCGCGTCCTTCCATTCGAGCAGGAGTTCGCGTCATTGCTGTTCGGCTGGTTGAAGTTGCTGCCCCTCATCATCGCCATCTGGATATTCAGCCCGTTGAGACGACGACGCCCGGCAGTCCTCCGAATCGAAAATGGCTCGGCGCAAGCACTGATCGGCGCGATGTGATGCGTGTCGCATTTTTCGCACGCGTCGCGGATCCGAAGCTGCTCGACGTGGTTGATTTCTATCGCAACGATATCACCACCCTGCGGGAACTGGGCTTTGAAGTCGTCACGGCGACGCGATTCGCGGAGCTTCCGAGCGACGCGGATCTCTACTTCACATGGTGGTGGGGCTCCGGGATTCTCTCACTCCTGAAATCACTGCCGAGGCGACGACCCAACGTTTTCACGGGGACGCTGCAGCTCAGTCCCGATCTGAGCTGGTGGCAGGATCTCGGGTTGTTGCGGCGCAGCATTGTGCGCGCCTGCGTCCGGCTGGCTTCCGCGAATGTGGCTATCTGCAACGTCGAGCGAGAGTACGTCGCACAACTCGGTGGCAAGCACCTGTACATGGTGTATCAGGGGATCGACACAGCACTTTATTGCCCAGCAGCCACGCGCGCACCTTGCAAGACGATCGTCACGGTCAGTCACCTCACACGCGGCAACGCGATCCGCAAGCGGCTCGGAACTGTCATTGCGGCGGTGCCGCACGTGCTGGCGCTGCATCCTGACGCGCGTTTCGTGATGGTCGGTGGCCATGAGGATGCGTACCCGGATCTCGTTGCGCAGGTCGAGGCGCTCGGCGTGGGTCAAGCCGTGACATTTCCCGGGCGCGTCAGCACGGAGGAGAAGATTGCGATCTATCAGCGCGCCTCCATGCTCGCGCAGGCGACGATCTACGAAGGATTCGGGGTGAGCATTGCAGAAGCGATGTCGTGCGGACTGCCTGTTGTCACCAGCCCGCGCGGCGCCGTTGTCGAAGTGGTGGGTGATTGCGGCCGCTTGGTCGATCCCGACGACGCGGTGGGCATGGCACGTGAGATCAACTGGCTGCTGAGCAATCCAGACGCCGCCCAGCTGCTCGGCGCGCGCGCGCGAGCACGCATCATCGCGAACTTCAGCCACGAGGCACACCGCGCCGGGCTCGCGCGCGTGCTGCAGGCCGTGCTGCCTGGCTGGACGCCGCCAAACGGAGTCGTCTGACGCATGTGTGGAATCGCTGGATTTCAGGGCACGTTTTCCGACGGCTTGCTGCAGCGCATGACGGACGCGGTCGCGCACCGCGGTCCAGACGGACAGGGAACTATTGTGCGGGGTACCGGCCGGGATACGACCGGTCTTGGCCACCGACGTCTCTCCATCATCGATCTGTCGAGTGCGGGCGCGCAGCCGATGTGCTCGCACGGCGACACTGGTGGAGGCGATCAGACCGGGCTGACGCTCGTGTTCAACGGCGAGATCTACAATTTCCGGGAGCTGCGCGCGGCACTCGAGTCCGACGGGCACACGTTCGTCTCGCGCACCGACTCGGAGGTGCTACTGCATCTCTACGAGCGAGACGGCCTGCAGATGCTGGAGCGACTGAATGGTATCTTTGCGTTCGCAATCCACGACGACCGACCGGTCGGACGACCGGAGGGGGTCTCACGCGGCAGCTTGATCGTCGTGCGCGACCCGCTCGGGGTCAAGCCGTTGTACTTCGCACAGATCGATGGAGGATTTCTCTTCGGCTCCGAGTTGAAATCGTTGCTGGAGGAACCGTCCCTGCCGCGTACGATCGATCCCGTCGCGTTGCACAACACGCTGGCGTACCTGTGGTCACCGGCGCCACGCACAATGCTCGCGTGCGTTCGCAAACTCGAGCCGGGCGACGCAATGATCGTCGCTGCCGGCGTGATCGTTCGGAAATGGTCGTACTACGTCATGCCCTACGACGGCGTGACGAGTACGCAACCCGCCGACGCGATAGCATGTGAGCTGGCGGAGCGACTGCGAACCGCCGTCGAGCGGCAACTGGTTGCCGACGTGCCCGTCGGTGCGTTCCTGTCCGGCGGACTCGATTCGAGCGCGATCGTCGCCATGATGCGTGCGACGATGCCGGACGAAGAAATCACGACCTTCACGATCAGTTTTCGCGATGCGTTTGATCATGAAGGCAATCCGCCCGACCTTCCGTACGCCCGGCGTGTCGCGAAGCACCTGAACGTCCGCCTCGAAGAAATCGTGATGGACGCGAGTGCCATCGACCGTCTGCCTGAACTTGTCGAACTCCTCGACGAACCTGAGGCCGATCCGGCACCGATCAATGCCCTGATGATCGCCGAGCGTGCGCGTGCCATGGGGATTCCCGTACTGCTGTCAGGCGCCGGTGGGGACGACATCTTCACCGGGTATCGGCGACACTGGGCACTGAACTTCGAGCAGCGCTGGTCGTGGTTGCCGCACGCGGCGCGCGCCGGAATCGAGCGCGTTGCGGGTGTTGTCGGTGCGTCCGGCGGCGCCCAGTCCATTCCGGCAGTCCGGCGATTCGCCAAAATGTTCGCCCATGCCGGGGCGGACGCGGACCACCGCTTGGTGTCGTACTTCATGTGGAGTACGGACGCTGTCCGGCGCGCGCTTTACACGCCAGAGTTCGCGTCCCGCGTCGAGGGCGTCGATACGGCAGCGCCGCTGCTCGAGAGCCTGCGACGTATTCCTGATGAGCATGATCCGCTGCAGCGGATGCTGTATCTCGAGGCGCGCCACTTTCTCGCCGATCACAACCTGAATTATACCGACCGCGCAGGCATGGCCGTCGGCGTCGAAGTCCGAGTGCCGTTGCTCGATCTCGATCTCGTGCGTTTCGCCACGACTATCCCGACGCGCTACAAGCAGCAGGGCCGGGTCGGCAAGGCAATCTTCAAGAAAGCGATGGAACCGTATCTGCCCCATGACGTGATCTATCGCGGGAAGAATGGCTTCGGCGTCCCACTCCGGGGCTGGCTGAAGAACGAGCTCCGACCCCTGGTGGATGAAATCCTGAGCGCCTCATCGCTGAGGCAGCGTGGCATCTTCGACGCCAGTGCCGTGCGCCGATTGATTCAACTCGATGCTGAAGGCCGGATCGATGGCAGCTACACCATCTTCGCACTCATCTGCATCGAGTTGTGGTTTCGCCGATTCATCGATGGGCCGGGTTTGCCGCGCACATCGAGCGTGTCTTTCCAGACCTTGCGTGTAATCCCGTGAAACAGATTCTCCAATCACTGAAGTCCGGCGTCACTGACGTCGCAGAAATCCCCGCGCCGGGAGCGTCGCGCGGTCAGGTGCTGATCCACACCACGCGGACGCTGATCTCGGCAGGTACCGAGCGGATGCTCGTCGAGTTCGGCAAGGCGAACCTGCTCGACAAGGCTCGCCAGCAGCCAGACAAGGTGAAGATGGTGCTCGCCAAGGTGCGCACGGACGGTCTGATGCCGACGGTGAACTCGGTGCGAAACAAGCTCGATCAGCCGATGCCGCTTGGCTACTGCAATGTCGGTGTCGTTGCCGATACCGGTGCGGGCGTTGCGACGGTCTCCATCGGTGATCGCGTCATTTCGAATGGTGCGCATTCGCAAGTGGTCAGTGTGCCGATCAACTTGTGCGCGCGTATCCCCGACGGTGTCTCCGACGATGAGGCGTCATTCACGGTTCTCGGCGCCATCGCCTTGCAAGGCATTCGCCTGGTGGCACCGACGCTGGGTGAAGCCGTCGTCGTGACTGGTCTCGGTCTCATCGGATTACTGGCGGTGCAGCTGTTGCGCGCGGCGGGATGCCGTGTCCTCGGGCTGGACTTCGACCCGGCGAAACTCGCGCTCGCCCGCGAATTCGGCGCAGAAACGGTCGATCTTGCTTCCGGGCAGGACGCGGTCGCAGCGGCAATGTCCTTCTCGCGAGGCCGTGGCGTCGATGCCGTGCTGATTACTGCTGCGACGCAGAGCAATGAACCGATGCATCAGGCCGCGCTGATGAGTCGACAGCGAGGCAGAATCGTGCTGGTCGGTGTAGTGGGTCTGGACCTCGCTCGCGAGGATTTCTACAAGAAAGAGCTGACGTTTCAGGTGTCCTCGTCATACGGTCCTGGTCGATACGATCCGTTGTATGAGGAGCACGGAAACGACTACCCAGTCGGCTTCGTGCGGTGGACGGAGCAGCGCAACTTCGAGGCGGTCCTCGACATGCTGGCCAGCGGCCAGCTGCGCGTGATGCCATTGCTGTCTCACCGGTTCACCATCGATGACGCCCCTGCCGCGTACGCGTTGGTTTCCAGCGACGTGCCGTCGCTCGGTATCGTACTGGAGTTTCCGACGCTGACGGCGCCGCCGTCACGCACCGTGACGCTCGCACCCGCCATGGACCCACCGGCCGCCCGGTCGGCCATCGTGAGCGTGATTGGCTCGGGAAATTACGCGATTGCGGTGCTGATCCCGGCATTCCGCGACGCCGGCGCCGTGCTCCGGACCGTCGCGTCCCGCAGTGGCGTGAGTGGACTCTACGCTGGACGCAAGTTCGGATTCAGCGCAACGACGACAGACACGCAGTCCGTCCTCGATGACCCGGACACCACGGCGATTGTCATCACCACGCGGCATGACAGTCACGCGAGCCTGGTGATGCAGGCGCTGCGGTCGGGCAAGAGTGTCTTCGTGGAGAAGCCACTCTGTCTGACGCTCGATGAACTTGCGGACATTGAATCCTGCCATGCCGAACTCGCGGCGACGGGCATCGCACCACGACTGATGGTCGGCTTCAATCGGCGGTTTGCACCACAGATCGTCGAAGTGGCGCGCCTGCTGCGAGGTGTCACAGGGCCCAAGGCGTTCGTGATGACCGTCAACGCCGGCCCATTGCCCGCGGAACACTGGACGCAAGATCGATCGGTCGGTGGTGGTCGCATCATCGGAGAAGGATGTCATTTCATCGATCTGCTGCGTCACCTCGCAGGCGTGCGGATCAGTGACGCGTCGGTGAGCGTCATGGATTCGCCAACGAGGGACAGTGTCATCATGCAGCTTGCCTTCGACGACGGTTCGATCGGTGTCGTCAACTACCTGTCAAATGGCAGCAAGTCATTTCCCAAGGAGCGCCTCGAGGTGTTTGCCGCCGGGCGCGTGTTGCAGCTCGACAATTTCCGCAAACTGACAGGCTATGGCTGGCCCGGCTTCACGGCAACGAAGCTCTGGTCGCAGGACAAGGGACAGAAGGCGTGTGCCAACGCATTCGTTTCGGCCATCGAATCCGGCTCGCCA
The DNA here is from genome assembly GCA_031380785.1 of Gemmatimonadaceae bacterium. GTDB lineage: Bacteria > Gemmatimonadota > Gemmatimonadetes > Gemmatimonadales > Gemmatimonadaceae > JACMLX01. The sequence goes on along the minus strand of JANMWU010000429.1, from coordinate 29,860 downwards.
TCGCCGATTCCTATCGACGAACTGCTCGAGGTGAGCCGCGTGACCATCGAACTGGGCCAGCGCACGTGGCGTTGATCGACATCATTGCCGGCGCGCGACCGAACTTCATGAAAATCGCGCCGATTATTCGAGCGATGGATGAGCGACGTCGGCACGGATCCAGCCTGCAGTACCGGCTCGTGCACACGGGTCAGCACTACGACGCGCGGATGTCCGGTGATTTTTTCACGCAACTCGGCATCCCAACGCCGGATGTCAATCTGGAATCCGGTTCCGGCACGCAGGCCGAGCAGACCGCAGCCATCCTGACGCGGTACGAGGCCTTGCTGCTGCAGTCGCGGTCGGACCTCTGTCTCGTCGTCGGTGATGTCACGTCGACGATGGCGTGTGCGATTGCGGCGCAAAAGCTTGGCGTGCCCGTCGCGCACGTCGAGGGTGGCATCCGCTCCGGAGACTGGACGATGCCAGAGGAAATCAACCGGCTCGTCACGGACGCGATCACGAACCACTTCTTCACCACGTCCGACGTTGCCAACGCGAACTTGCGTCGTGCCGGGGTCGACGATGACAGGATCCATTTCGTCGGCAATACGATGATCGACACACTGATCGCCAATCTGCCGCGCCTCCGGCCTCCCACATTCTGGGAGGATCTCGCCCTGCAGGTGTCCGGGTACTTTGTGCTGACTCTGCATCGACCGGCGAACGTGGACGATGGACGCCGACTCGCGGACGTCCTGCAGGCCGTCGCGACGGGTGCGCGCGGGTTGCCCGTCATCTTCCCGGTGCATCCGCGAACGGCGAAGTCGCTCGAGTCCATTTCCGAGTTTCCGCACAACCTGCATTTCGTCGATCCCCAGCCGTATCTGGAGTTCAACTTCCTTGCGAAGAACGCGAAGGCCGTCATCACTGACTCTGGTGGCATAACGGAAGAGACGACATATCTGGGCGTGCCATGCATGACGCTGCGCACGACGACGGAACGACCAGAGACGGTTTCCATCGGAACGAACGAGTTGCTGGGGATCGATCCGGCATCACTCGGCCCCGCGCTTATGCGTCTGTTCGACGGCAAGTGGAAGCGTGGCGCGATTCCTCCACTCTGGGACGGTGCGACCGGAGAGCGGATTGTCTCCATTCTCGAAGCGCTGTACCCGACTCGCTGACGCTGTGTTTTCGAACTTCCGGATCCGTGTCAGTGCGGTGCGCGCGCTCGGTGTCGCGAATGTGATGCGTGTGCTGTGGTATCGGGTGCGGCTGAAGTACGGCGTCCATCCCGTGCAGCGCCTTCGCGTGCCAGGCACGCCGCGTGGCGAGTTCTTCCTGCCGCCGACGAATCTCACGTCACTCACTCCGTCCCGCGCATGGCGTGGGCGCGGAAGGTATTTCGGATGGTTCCAGCCGGCGTTGACCGGCACACCGGCGTGGCACGCGAATGCGTTCACCGGCGGCACCGCCAGACGCACGGATGCCCCGTGGTGGACCATCCCGGATTTCGATCCAGACATCGGCGACATCAAGACGGTGTGGGAGGCTTCACGATTCGACTGGGCGGTCGCATCGGCGTCGCGCGCAAAGAGTGGTGACGGTGCGTCGCTGCAGCAGCTCAACGACTGGATCAACGACTGGTGCGCAGCAAACCCGCCGTATCGCGGCGCGAACTGGAAGTGTGGTCAGGAAGCATCCATTCGCGCCATGCACCTCGCCACGGCTGCGCTCTTGCTCGATGCGATCGATTCACCGACCCCGGCGCTTCTGTCCGTGCTCGAACTGCATTGCGCGCGTATTGCACCCACTACAGGATATGCCGTGGGACAGGACAACAACCATGGCACGTCGGAGGCGGCGGCGCTCGTCATCGGTGGCAGTTGGCTGCAGCGGCATGGTGTGGCAGGCGGGCAGTCGTTCGAGGCGCGAGGTCGTGCGCTGCTCGCCAACAGAGCGGCGCGGCTGATCGAAAGTGACGGAAGCTTCAGTCAGTATTCGCTGAACTACCACAGGTTGATGCTCGAAACGCTGTCGCTGACCGAGGTCTGGCGTCGTCGGCTCGACCTGCCACCATTCGACCCGGTTGTATCCGAACGCGCGGCGGCGGCCACTCGATGGTTGCACACCATGGTCGATCCGGTGACTGGCGATGCGCCGAATCTTGGCGCCAACGACGGCGCGCATCTGCTGCCGCTGACCGACGCCGACTACCGTGACTATCGACCGGCAGTGCACCTCGCTGCCGCGCTCTTCCTCGACCGCACGGCGTACCCCGCGCTCGCCGAGGCGCATGCGCACCTGCAATGGCTTGGCGTGCCGGAACCATCGCTCGCACTCGAGCCGCCGGCGAGCACGCTGTTCGATAATGGCGGGTACGGTGTACTCATCGCGCGCGACGCTATGGCGCTGCTCCGCTATCCGCGTTTTCGATTCCGGCCGGGGCACACGGACGCCCTGCACGTCGACCTTCGCGTGCACCACGAGATTGTGTTACGCGATGGAGGCTCATACAGCTACAACGCAGGCCATGACTGGGCAGCGTATTTCGGCGGTGCGCGCGGGCAGAACAGCGTCCAGTTTGACGATCATGAGCAGATGCCGAAGGTGGGCCGGTTTCTGTGGGGTGCGTGGCTCTCGACAACATCGCGCAGCGCTATTGCGCACGACGGCGACGCACAGCGCCTCACTGCCAGTTACGTCGACTGGAAGGGTGCGCGTCACGAACGGCAGATCGCCTTGAGCGAGGGAAAGCTCGATGTCGTCGATGATGTCTCTGGCTTTCGGACGCGCGCCGTGCTGCGCTGGAGATTGCATCCGGGTACGTGGGTGCTCGACGGTTCAACCGTCACGAACGGTCGTATTCGCATCACCGTGACTGCGGACGTACCCGTCGTTCGCCATGAACTCGTGCGCGGGTGGGAATCTCGCTTCTACTTCCAGAAGACCGAGCTCCCCGTGCTGGAAGTCGAGATAGAACGCGCCGGCACCGTGCGGACTCAGGTTCAGTGGACTGCATGAAAGTCCTGTACGTGCATCGACACTGCTCCACTGGGAATGGCGATACGGGTAGTCGAGCCATTGCAATGGCCCAGCGAATCCCGACTGATGCCATCCGGTGTGGCAGAGATTGAGACATAACATCAACAAGATCAATGCGAATTCTATTTCTGCATCAGTCGTTCCAGTCGCTGAAGGACGGCGGCAGCGGCCGCGGCAACGATTTTGCGCGTCGTTTATCGGAACGCCGGCATGCTGTCACCTGCCTGGCTGGGACATTCAACTACCTGACAGCCACCGTACCGCCGGAGTTCAAGGGGCGGCTGTCAGTGCGTGAAAGGCTCGATGGCTACGAGGTCGTGCGCGCGTGGACATACGAAGGGTACCACAAGAGTTTCGGGCACCGTGTGCTCACGTTGCTGTCCTTCATGCTGACGTCTATCGTCGTCGGAATCCGTGAACAGCGTCCCGACGTGATTGCCCCGTGTACGCCCCCATTTTTCCTCGGCATCACAGGGTATGTACTCTCGCTTTGGCATCGTGCGCCGATGGTGTACGAGGTACGCGACCTTTGGTCCGAGGTCGCGTTCCAGCTCGGCATTGTCAAGAACCGGTGGGTCATCTGGGCCGTCCGACGTCTCGAGCGTTTCCTGTATTCGCGTTCGCGTTACGTGGTCATCAACTCGCCTGGCTTCATCGAACCGCTCCAGGCCCTGGGCGTGCCACCCAGCCGTATCCGACTCATTCCGAATGGTGTCGATCTCGAACAATTCCGGCCGATACCCGAGGCGCGAGAGCGTGTGCGCAGCGAAAACCGGTGGGAGGGAAAGTTCGTCGTCATGTATGCTGGATCGATTGGCATGGCGAATGGTCTGAGCCTGATGCTCGACGCTGCGGAACTCATGCGCGACGAGTCAGAAATTCTCTTCGTCCTGGTCGGTGACGGTCAACAGCGAGCGGACCTCGAGTCGTCGGCACGTGCTCGTCAACTCGAGAACGTGCAGTTTTTGGGCGCTGTACCCAAGCAGCGCATACCCGAGCTTCTGGCTGGCGCAGATGCCGGCGTCGCGACGCTGCTCGACATCCCGCTGTTCCGGACGACGTATCCGAACAAGGTATTTGACTACATGGCCTGCGGAAGGCCGACGATAATTGCGATCGATGGAGTCATCCGCGATGTGATCGACAAGTCGCGCGGTGGGCTCTTCGTGCCGCCGCAGGACAGTCGCGCGCTAGCGGATGGAGTTCGCTGGCTTCGCGACAATCCACAAGAGGCGAACGCCATGGGCTTACGCGCACTCACCTACGTTCGCAAGCATTTCGATCGTCGGAACGCAGAAATTCTCATGGCGGACTTGATGGACGAGTTGAACGCCTCGCTGAAAAGTTCGAGATAGAAGGAATTTGGCCGGTGCGGGGCGTGAGCCATATTCGAGACGGCGCGGCGCCCCGTCATAGCAGATCGTTCAGTCCCGCCGCGCGGTGACGAAAAGTCGGTTTCCTCGCTGGCCGAGGAGCGCACTTCGAAGGAGTGAGAGCGGGAGGTGGAGTGGAGCGCTCGGCCCGATTTCCTCCTTCCAGGCAAACGGCTTGCGCGCCGTGCGCACATCCGTGAAGCCGGCACCGGTCAGGAGCTTCGTGATCGTGCGGGGTGTGAAGTAGTTGAGGTGGTACGGCGGTGCACGGTGAACGTCACGCGACTTACGCTCCCAAACGCTTTCCCAGTTCGGCGTGGTAAACGTCACCGTTCCGGATCGCCGGAGCACACGCGTGATTTCGCGCACGAATCCGATAGGATCCAGCAGGTGCTCAATGACTTCGTACACGGTGACAGTGTCAAAGCGCTCACTTGGCAAATTGGCCGATTCGAGTGGCATCTCGTGCACGTCACACTGCAGCAACCGCCGTGCGAACGCAGCGGCGGAGGGTGAGATCTCAATCCCTTCAACGTTGCTCCAACCCCGGCGCTTCGCTTCTGAAAGAAAGACGCCCGTACTGCAGCCGATATCGAGGATGCGTCCACCACCGTGCGGAATGGGGACGGTGCGGAAGAACTGGCGCCAGCCCCATGCGATATGCGTGCCGGCGCCGGTAAGCAGCTTCTCGCCCTCGTCCGCGTACCGGTGGTAGAAGTGGTCGGTGTCGGAGAACGCCTCCTCGTATAACGTACCGGGGATTGCTGCGGACTCGCTGAAGACCATGTCGCATCCCTGGCAGCGCTGAAGCCAGCCAGTCAGGCGGAACTGTTCCTGACTGGAATCGAACCCGCCACACAAAGGGCAGGCGCGCACCGCGATCGAGACACCGGCAGGCGACTCTGCGAGCATAATCGTGCTTCCTTCCAGCACCGACGTTGGCGCTGAGCCGGGGACAAGGTTAGGAGGGCGCTAGCGCCCCAGGTAGCCACCATCGACGGGGATAACAGAACCTGAAATGTAATCGCTGGCCATTGAGGCGAGAAACACGACGATTCCCTTCATGTCGGCACCGGTACCCCAGCGTTTCTTGGGAATTCGCGCCATGACTTCCGCGTGGCGGACCGGATCGTTGATGAGCGCCGTATTGAGTTGCGTGTCCATATACCCCGGGGCGATCGCGTTCACGTTGATGCCTTTCGCCGCCCAGTCATTCGAGAGTGCCTTCGTCAGTTGTGCGACACCGCCCTTAGCCGCCGCATACGCCGGGATGGTGAGTCCGCCGAAGAAGCTCTGCATCGAGGCGATGTTGATGATCTTCCCACCGCCCTGCGCGATCATCGTATTGCCGGCGAGTTGGCAGTAGAAGAAGGTTGCCTCGAGGTTGATCGCAATGACGGCATCCCAGTCTGACTCGGGGAACACTTCGCTCGGGTGACGCCGCTGGATGCCGGCCGTATTGAGAAGGATGTCGAGCCTCCCACCCAGGCGAGTCAGCGCCTCCGCGTATGAACTCCGGATGGCGGATCGGTCCCCGATATCTGCCAGTATCGCGCTCACGGACAATCCCCGCGCGGCCATGCTGTCGGCGATCGCCATCGCACGCGAATCAACGTCAATGACTACAACCTTCGCGCCGGCCTCGGCCAGCGCTTCTGCCATCGGTGCACCAAGATCGCCGGCTCCGCCGACCACGAGGGCCGTCTTCCCGGTCAGATCGAACATGTTGGCCATAAAGAATCCTTGAGTGGAGTTCACGCTATCCCATGAAGAGCCCGCCGTTCACGTCGAGCACCGCGCCCGTCGTGAACGCGGCTTCTTCACTCGCGAAGTAGCAGGCCGCAGCCGCTACTTCGGCTGCGGTGCCGAAGCGGCCCAGTGGGAATCGCGCCAGCAGTCGCACGCGTGTCGGCTCGTCACGGGCACGCAGCATGTCTGAATCGATGGTCCCCGGTGCGATGCAGTTGACTGTGATCCGCTGCGGCGCGAGTTGTCGCGCAAGACCATAGGTGAGAGCGATAACGCCGCCCTTCGATGCGCTGTACGCCATTCCGTTCTCGAAGCCGCCCATACGACCCGAGTTCGATGACAGGTTGATGACACGACCGGCGCGGCTCGCCGCGAGGTACGGCAGCGACTCCTGAATCACCGAGAAGGTGCCCCGGAGATTCACGGCCAGGACGTGGTCCCAGTGTTCGACCGTCATATCGCGCACGGGGATCATGTCGAGCACGCCGGCGCTGTTGACGACGATATCGAGGCTCCCGAACTCGGCAACCGTGCGCCCGACTGCGTCGGCAACAGACTCGCGATCGGTGACATCGCACTTCAATCCGATCGCCTCGCCCCCTCGCTCACGGATCTCGGCAACGACGCTTGTCGCGTTATCGGCTTGGCGCCCGAGTACGGCAACGCGCACACCGCATGCCGCGAACCGCTCCACAATCGCGCGACCGAGATTCCGCGTGCCTCCGGTGACCAGTGCGCAGCGTCCTGCGAGCGTCAGGGCGCCTTCCGCCGTCACTTTGCGTCACCGTCAGAGATCGTCATGAGCTGCGCTGTGTCGACCCGGTCCACAAGCATGTCCTGGCCGTCGGCGTCGAATGCCTGTACCACGCGTTGGATTCCCGCGACCGTGTCCGCCAGCGCCAGATCTGACGCAGCGATCACGTATACTCGGGCGAGCACCTGACGTTCGGTCCCTACCATCGCGGGTGTGACGACGTCCCCCTCGCCGAAGCGTTGCAGGACGAATGCCACAGATGGGTCGCGGCGTACCGCATCGAGCCCGTCGATCCGCGCGACCGTTCCAGCCTTCAGCAGAAACCACACGGTGCACGCACGGTTCCCTCGTAGTCGCGGATCATTCGCCACGGTGAGGTCTACGTCACCCATTTGTCCCGTCAGCGCAAACTCCACGAGCATGCTGCGATGATCAAACCCGTTGACGGCGTTGATCACGATGTGTGGCGCCTCCCCCTGAAGTCGGAAGCCTGGGTCGTACGCAAAAAAATTGTCCCCGTTAACGAAGAACTGCACGTTGAGAACTCCGTCGCGCACGCCGAGGCCTTCGAACATTCGGCACATTCTGGGATGAACAGTCGCGAGGTACGCTTCGAGATGGTGGGACGGATAGGACGCCGCGAGGCAAACTGGGCTCGTCTTTCCCTGAACCCGCGTCGTAATCCGATCGGCCATCGCGGACAGATACACTGCTCCGTCCTTGAAGGTGTAGTACGTGAACACGTCATCGCACGTCATGTATCGTTCCGCGAGGAACGCGCCACGCTTGGAGTGACGCAGGGCAAAATCGACGCCTGAACGCAACTCTTGACTGTTCTCGCAGACAACCATGCCGACACCGCCGCCGTTGTCGACGGGTTTAAGCATGATGGGGAACTGGAGCGCTTCCACGTCCGCTTTCGAGAGTGACGCGCTGAGCGTGAAAGAGGGAATGCACGCGATGCCGAAGGTTCTGCATGCGGATTGGAATCCGTCCTTCGTCGTGAATGCTTCCACCGTGCGCGCGTTGGCGTAACATGGGAATCCGAGTGCCTCGCACACTTCCTTGTAGGCACCGACGAGAATGTCGGCCACGCCCACAAGCACACCGTCCGCGCCGACGCGCCTTGCAAGGTCGATGAGCGCGGGCACGTCGCGCCCGTCCACATCGTAACTCTCTGCGGCGTCACGCTTCGCGGGCGCATCGGGGTTCGGATCGACGACAAGCGTGACCACGCCCATTGCGCTGGCGTGGCGCACCAACGCGGCGGTCTCGGGGTTGCCACCGAGAATGAGTAAACGCTTGCCGCGAACGGTCATGAAGCTGAGTGATCCGGAAGTGAAGCGGGCGAATCGCGGTGCGGCCCTCGGATTGTTCGCGCCACACTGAAGACGCTGCCGCCCCGACTCCCGCTGTCACCAGCCTCCGCTCGGCCACATTTGTGCGGCAGGACGCGCGAGTTCACAACAAAACTCGGCGAAAGATAGCTACGGTCGTGCGGCCCGGGGCCAGTGGGATGCTCACGAGTCCGTCCAGTGTCGACGAAGTTTCATGCACCAGTGACCAGTCGGGCGGTACCCAGACCCACGCGCGTCCGTCGCGCGGACAGTCGCCAGCCACCTCAAGAATCAGTTTGCCGGAATCCTCTTCGAACCGAATGAGTACGAACTCGTGCCATCCCTGCGCCCAGTGTACATCGGTCCCGACGACGGTCGGCATTGCGGTCACGGGTGTCAGGCGGAGGAGCGCCGCCGATTCCGGTTCCAGAGGCACAGCGAGGGTGTGCAACGCGATCGTGTGCCGAAGTCGCCATGCATCCCACACATGCACGGCGTGTGCAAATCCGAGTTCACATGTCGACACACGCTCGGTGGTTGGCCGTTCACCCCAGTTGAACAGGCCAAGCATCGTCCATCGCTCTGCTCCGCGCTCGAACGGCAGCGCCCAGCGCCGCGGGTCCGGGCCACTCGAAAACAGGTCGAGCGGTCGCGCCGAGCGGCCGATCGGCGGCATCACAAACGCGAGCATCGTTTCGGCCCACGGCGCCAGCGTGCTCAGGTCGGCGCTCAGTATGACAGAGCCACCGGACAGGGCAACGATCGACGCCCAGAATCTCGTCAGCGGTTCGGATTCACACGCCAGCAGATAGTCCGGATCATTGACCCAAGTGCGCCCATGCCAGAACCAATTCGTCGCGACCGCGCGCGCCGCGTCCAGCACACCGGCGAGCTTGCCAGTCCATTGCCGCTCGATGTCAGGTCCCACGCGATGGCAATCCACGATTCCCACTCCTGCACCGGCGGGAGCCGAGCAGGCGACGATCGTCGTGTCGTTGCCGAGCGCTCGACGGATGACCGATAGCCCGATCCGATATGCTTCCAGGCGCGTTGTCGCAGCGTGGTATCGACGGGTGACCCGAAAGTTGTCGTGCGGATCGGCGGGATCAGGAGCCAGCAACGCACGGAGGAAATCCAGCTTGACGTAGTCGACACCCCAGTCGCGGATCCGCTCGAGCAGTGCGGTGATCCATGCCGCGCCGCCTGGATGCGTTGGATCGAGGCAGTACGCATCGCTCCCACCGACGCGCATCGGCACCCCGTCGGCATCTTGCACCAGCCATTCCGGATGGGTCTCGACGATAGGTGACCCGGCGTTCAGCGTGAACGGCAAGAGCCAAAGCCCGCATCGTCGTCCGGTCTGCGCGATTTCGGCGGCCAGCGGCGCGAGGCCGGATGGGAAGCGACCGTTCGGTCGCCAACTGGCAGACACGCGCCGCGACTCGAGGAGTTCGGACCAACCATCGTCGATCTGCACGACGTCTATCACGCTGCGCAGCGCATCACTGCCATCGATCGCATGCACCATTTCGCGCATCAGTCCCACGTCGATACGCTCGAGCCAGTGGCCCCAGCTTCCCCAGCCCGATGGCGATGCCCCCTGACGCGCATGCTGCGCGGTGCCGAGTACGTCGGCAAAGCGCTCGAGCGCAACATGTGGTGCATCGCCTGTGGCACCGATCCACACCGGGTCGAGCGTCACAATTTCGCCCACCTTCAGCGTCCACCCTTCCAGCGGGCTGCAGGCGCACAAGCTGTCGCGACGGACGCGAACACAGGTCACGAATCTGACCGGTGCAGCACCGCCGCACACGATGCCCGGCCCGAGTGCGCCACTCACGGCGCCGACCCACCACGAGTCGAGTGACGCGTCGGTGTCGAGCGGGACGACGTAGCTGCGACTCGATGATGAGCGCGAATGTGCGCCACAATACGCGATGTGCGTTCCGCTGACGTGCGCATCGGCCGACCAGAACGAGGACAGTTCGGACAGCTCCAATTCGAATTCTTCGAGTTCGACGGTTTTCGTGCCGACATTCGACAGCGTCGCGAGCAGCAGATAGCCGCCGCGTACCGGCTGCCAGCGTACCGTCACATCGCAGGCGTCGCAGCTGGTGCGCGCGCCGCCGGCATCGCTCGACCGTGTCCAGCTGGCTCGCGTCGTCCGCGCTCCATGGCGCTGCGTAACGGCGACCGCGATGCAGGCGTGCCCGACGCGTTCCCCCGTCTCACTCGTCCAGGTGATGCGCAGCGCGTCGCCGTCGAGCGCGGCGTGTGGCGCGAGCAGACCGCCATCGATGCGCGTCACAGAATATGAATGCGAACGCCCTCGAGCGGCAACGCTCGCAACTTCGTCAGTATCGCTTCCTGAAACACGGCCGACGTCACCAGGACCGCATCCGGCGCCAATGATGGAAGCGTCGTCGCCGGCAGCACCTGCAGGCCGTGAAAGCGCACGCCCCACTTTCGCGGCGAGTCGTCGACGATCCCCACCACGTCGAGGCCAAGACCTGTCACGACGGTGTACGCCATTTCTGCAGTCTCGCCGAACGGATAGAACACCACACGTCGCACGCCGTCGAGCGCGAGCGGCACCAGAGCCGCACGAATCATCGCGCGCGTCGCATCCTGCAACGATTCGAGTTCGCGCGCGAGGTCGATTGTCAGCATGCGCAGACGACGCTTGCCTGCGTCAGTGAGCGCGTACTCCGCGCGATCCACGGTGTTCGTGGCCACCACCAGGCCTTGCTGCAGCAACTCCTGAAGGTGGCCCGCCATGGTGCGCTGGTCGGCGATGCGTTCGGAGCCCGCCGCCGCACCATCGTGCACGCCGAGCGCGAGCTGCTGGAGCGCGAGCATTTCGTAGAGGCGCTCACGCGGTCGCAGAAATGCACTCCGTTGCAGGCTATGCAGCATCGTCGTCGCCGCGATACCAGCGCACCGTCTGCGCGAGCGCGATGTCGAGCGCAAGCGGCTGCCACGTCGGTTCAATGCGGCGGAGACGCGTGATGTCAGTCACCACGCTGGCACCCTGTCCACCGGCGGCGGGCAATTCCCGGATTTCACCACTGCCGACGGCGGCAACCAGTTGCTCGGCGATCGATCGCAAGGTCACGCCCTCGCCGCGCCCGACGTTAATCAACCCACCATCAATGTGCGACGGGGCCTGCGCAATCGCGAGAAGCGCAGACGCCGCGTCGTCGACGTGCAGCACGTCGAGTAACGGCGCCCCATCGTCGGGCAGGCGAATGACCTCACCGTGAATTGCGGCGTCAAGGGCGTTCGCAATGGTGCCGTTGGCCGCTCCGCTGAGGCGTTGCCGCGGGCCGAACAGCCACGCAATCCGCGCTGACACGGTGCGTACGCCATGTTGCGTGTGATACACGCTGCAGTATTTCTCTCCGGCCAGCTTGTGCACACCGAAAAGCGTTAGTGGCTCCGTTCGCGCTGTTTCAGCGACGTGGGCGTGCTCAGGTCGACCGTACACGCCGAGTGCGCTGCCAAACACCACCCGCGCGCGCGGCGAGTGTACGCGTACGGCTTCGAGCACATTCAGCGTGCCGAGGAGCGCCGAGTCGATTTCCGAGTACCAATCGGGAGCGAACGCCGAAAAACCTGCATGGCCCGCAAGGTGAAACACGACATCGCACTCGCGGACGGCGCGATCCACGGCATCCCGCGATCGGGTATCGTCGATGATCACATCGATTTCGGACGAGACGCCTCGCAGGTGGCGCGGGCTGCCACCGCCTTGCGGCAGAAGCGCATCCAGTACGCGAACATGCGCGCCGGCCGCCACGAGCTGACGCACCACGGCGTTTCCGATGAAACCAAGGCCGCCGGTCACGAGTGCCCTTTGACCGCGCCAGATGCCGGATGACTCTGTCACGGCTCTGGCGTGTGCGCCTGCACGGTGTAGCCGCCATCGACGAGATACGATCCCCCGGTGATGAAACTCGCGTCATCGCTGCAGAGAAAGGCGACGAGTCCGGCGACATCGGCGGGCGTGCCGACACGCTGCACGGGATGGTACGATGCGATCCTGTGCAGGAGTGCGTCGGGGTCCGAGGCGTCGTCGAGCCACAGCTTCCAGATCGGAGTCTGCACATAGCCCGGCAGCACGGCGTTGACGCGTACTCCACGCGGTCCCAGATCGAGCGCGAGTGCCCGCGTCAGACCGAGCACGCCGGCCTTCGCGGACGCATATGCGGCACGGCCCGCGTGTGTGATGAACGCGTGCGTAGACGCGATGTTCACGATTGATCCGCCACGCACGGACAGCGCATCGAGCGCTTCCCGCGTGATGAGCATCGGTCCCCACAGATCGACGTCGTGCACCCGATTCCACGCCGCGCGCGTCATCAGTTGCGGTTCGCTGGTCTCATCCACGCCGGCGTTGTTCACGAGCGCGTCAATCCCGCCGAAGGCGGTGCAGCACGCCGCGATGGCGCGTGGTACGGCGTGTTCGTCACTGACGTCGACGGAGAGCGCCAACGTGGTCGCGCCGGTTTCCTCCGCGATCTCTGCGGCGGCCGCCCGGACCGCTTCTCCATTCTTGTCAGCCAGCGCCACGGACATGCCTTCCTCGGCAAATCGCAACGCGATGCCGCGTCCAATCCCCTGTGCGGCACCAGTGACCAGGCCGATGCGCCCACGTAGGCCTCTCATGGCTGCCGCACCGGTTTGCGCCCCAAGAAATAGACGGCCCCAGCCATCACATGCGCGCGCGGTGCGGAACCCCAGACTGCGTCGAGCAGTTGGATCGGAGCGAACAGCCACCCGCTGACCAGCTTCGCGCCCCAGTACAGCGCAGGAGAACGAAACAGCAGCGCAGGAAACTCCGTGAGCATGTCAGTCAGTGCGGATGCAGGACCTGCGGCGACGCCGACATCGTCGCACGTGAAGCCGGCGAAGAGCTTCTCGAATCCGTAGTGTGTCCAGCGTCGATAGTCCACCGGATCGAGATGATAGTGCTGAATGAACGGCACTTCGGCAAAGACCGGCGCGCCGGGCTTGAGTGCGCGGAAAATCTCTTCTACGACCTGAATCGGGTCGCGCACATGTTCGAGGACGCCCTGAATCAACGCGCCATCGAGGCTATCGTCGCGAAAGGGAAGTTTGTGCGCGTCGCCCACCACGCCGACGCCGCTGGTCGGCGCAATTTCGAGGGGCAACAAATGCGAGCGGACATGCTGCGACAGCCCAGAATGATTGAGGCCACCGAGTATGCCACTGCCGATGTCGAGAAACCGCGGCACCGTCACATCCGCACTGGTTGAGGCGAGACGCGAGAAGGCGATCCGTTTGGCGTGATTGACGCGACGCCGCGTAAAGGCAAACGGGTGCGGAGGTCGAATGACGTCGACCAGACGTGCGAGCCCTCCGGATGCCAGTTGTTGGCGGAGTCGCACGTTCTCCGCGTCGTGCCGGAACCTCGCGATCTCCGACTTCGACTCCTCATCGAGAAGAATCGGGACATCGCCGCTGACCGCGTACGAGCGCAGACACGACGTGCAGGTGAGGGCATCTCCCGTGCGATCCAGCGCGGCTCGGCACGCGGGACATGCGAGCGTGGGCAGCAGCGATGTGAGCACAGTGGAGATGCCAGCCGTCGGCACGCTCGCAGAGATTGGCGCCGTCATCGCAGTGGTTGCCCGCTATCGCCGAATCCAGTCAACGATTCAGCGCCTTCAAACAGAATCGCACGCACGTCGCACGCGAGATGCTGCCCGGGTTCGAGATGCCTCGACGTTCCGGCGCGGATCGCCGCCGCGAGATCCTTTGGAACTGTCGTGCACGGCTCGAGCACGACGGTCGAAAGTCCGCGCCATCCACCGAAGGTCATGAAGAGCCAGACGGAGTTGAAGACACTGGTCGGGAATGCGAGACCGAATCCGATGTCGAGTCGCGTACGGCGGAGTGCACACCAGCCATCTGTCAGTGCGTGTGTGTAGACGAAATCGCGCGTACCGTCGAGCGCCGGCACGACACTCAAGTCGATCGCAGCCCCGCGCTCATCCGCACCGACGGGCCAGTGGAATGGCGTTATGTTTGCCACGCGGCCGAATGACGGATCCACAGCCTCCGCCATCGTTGCCGGCACATCAATCCGATCGCCCGCCTCGATCGCCAAAGCTGGATGCAGCTTCCACAGAAAATCGAGCGCGCGCGGGCCGTGATTCGAGATGCGGTGCCGGAAGCGCAACTGTGATTCGGTGGCGACAAGTGTGACCCACTTTTCGACGGTAGTCGTCGTCACGGCTCCAGTACGCCACAGGCGAACGGTCACGGATTCGCTACTGACGGATTCGATTTTATGGTGCCAAGGCTGACACCAGAGCTCACCGTGATCCGGATACGTTTCGCCGCCCACTGTGCCGGCCAGATCGTTGGGAAACAGCTCATCCCATCCACCGGCAAAATTATCGTCGTAGCAGCTGCCGATCGGTACGGCACGGTGCTCGATGCGCGGATTGTGCCACAGCAGGTCAGTGCCGCCGCTGCGATGCTCGAAGTGCAGCACCCGAGCGCCGAGGGCAGGGCAGATCACAACCCGAAGGAACCGATTCTCGAGCGAGATGACCGTGAGGCCGCCAAGCGACCATCGATCGTCGATGCGCACGAAGGCGTCTGGCGCCATTGAGGACGTCAAAAGGTGGAGTCGCGTCAGAGCGGGGACGCAATGAGATATGAAGGTTAGTCCTGCGTCGCACGGTGAACCAGTCGCTGGCGTCGCAGCAGCAACCCTAGTGCTATTTTTCTGACATGTCCGGCTACCGTGGAAAACGCCTCTTCGATCTCCTGCTCGTCCTCATCGTCTCGCCCATTTGGCTTCCGGCTCTATGCTTGATTGCGTGGTCAGTGCGAGCGCGCATCGGCACGCCGGTGCTCTTCCGCCAGCGGCGTACCGGCCTGCGGGAGCGCGAGTTCATGATGTACAAGTTCCGAACAATGACCGACGCACGTGACGTCGATGGCGCTCTTCTGCCCGACACCGAGCGACTGACTGTGTCCGGTCGTCGACTGCGAAGCTCGTCTCTCGACGAACTGCCGGAGCTTTTCAACGTCCTGCGCGGCGACATGAGCCTCGTCGGCCCGCGTCCGCTGCTGCCGCAATACCTCGTCCGCTATTCGGCGCATCATCGCCGCCGACATGAAACCCCGCCCGGACTGACCGGTCTGGCGCAGATCTCCGGGCGGAATGCAATCGATTGGTCCGACAAGTTCGATCTCGACGTCCGCTACGTCGAGCACTGCTCGATGTTGCTTGATATTCAAATTCTTCTCCGGACGTTTCGTACGGTCATCCAGCGCGGCGGAATTGCCGCGGCCGGCGATGCGACGATGCCCGAGTTCACTGGCTACGAGTCGCCGATTCCGCCATCGTCTCCTGGATGATCGCGATCACGCGCTGCTGGTCAGCTCTCGCCAAGCTTGACGACGAAGGCAGGCATACTCCGGTGCGATACAGGCGCTCCGCAACCGCACCGCCGATCATCTGCACTCCCGCAAACAGGGGCTGCGTATGCATTGGACGCCAGACAGGTCGGGCTTCGATGTTTTGCGCCGCGAGCGCGTTGATAAGCTGGAGCGGGCTCATTTGTGCACCGCTCAACGCATCCAGATAGCACACCGTCAGCCAGCGTGTGTGCGTGCCCCACGGCGCTTCTGCCTGAAAACTCAATCCCGGCACGTCGTGCAGCGCCGCGACATAGCGACCGAACACCGCGCGACGCTGCACAACGCGATCGCGAAGCACGCGCAACTGACCGCGGCCCATGCCGGCCAGCACGTTACTCATTCGATAGTTGTAGCCATGCTCCGTATGGAGGTACTCGACGGCTGGCTCACGGGACTGATTTGCCCATTTCCGCATGCGCTGTATCTGCGCCGGGTCTTTGGCGAGGACCATTCCGCCACCGCTCGTCGTGATGATCTTATTCCCGTTGAAGCTGAGCAATGCGTATGGCGCCGTCGTCCCCGTTTCGCGACCGCGGTAGGTGGCGCCGAGCGACTCCGCAGAGTCTTCTATGAGCGAAACACCATACTCGGCGCATGCTGTTGCGATCGTGTCGATGTCGGCGTGCTGGCCGTAGAGATGCACTGCGACGAGTGCCTTCGGTAGCGCGTTCTTCGCCGCCGCGGTCGCGAGGTATTCTCGAACCAGTGCTGGATCGAGGTTGCCGGACGCCGACTCGCTGTCGATCAGCACTGGCGTCGCACCTTGATACAAAATCGGAAATACAGAACCGGCGAAGGTCAGCGTCGAAACCGCAACGGCATCGCCGGGTCCAACGCCGATCGCCCGAAGGATCAGGTGCAGTGCGGCGGTGCCGCTGCCGACCGCCAGCGCACTGTGCGACCCGCCAAGCGCTTCGGACATCTCGTGCTCGAATGCATCGAGATGGGGGCCAACCGTCGACAACCAGTTCGTGGTAAAGGCTTCCTCGACAAGAGCAAGTTCTTCACCGCCCATGTGTGGAACGGACAGATAAATGCGTGGCGAAGTCACGATGCAGTGAACGCGAGAAATGAAGCACCGTCGATCGTTGAGCGGCCCGCCAGTGAGTGCACCCGGCTAGCCGCTCCACGACCGGGAAGTCGATCAGAAGAACCCGGCGCTCGCTCGAATATACGGATTCGCGCGACTATCTCCGAGTTGCCACCGCCCCGCCCAGGCGAGACCACCCTCGACCGTCAGTGCGCGCGCGCCGTGATAGCGCGTCCATGCGGCACCTGCATCGATGGTCCAGTCATGGCTTTCCGGGACTGGAGCCAATGCCCCTGAATACAGGCCCTGTATGTCACTGTGACGCCGCGACCTGGGCTGCCATCGTTGGATGCTCATGCGGAGCGAGCTCGCGGAATCGAATCTCTCCCATGCGATCCGTTGGCTGGTAATGGCACCAACGCCCATCGGCGCGCCGAGAAGCTGGCCTCGCTGCGTATGGCCCTGTCGCAGTCCCGTATGGACATAGAGCGCCTCCTGCTCCCGCGCTTGAGCGATCGGACGCACATCGCCGTCAAAGTACTCGAACGACAGAATGCCGATTGACGACGCGCTGCGGTGCGTTGTTGCACGTAGTGAGGCGAGAACGGCGCTGTTATTCTCGGGCTCTTCCGCAAGATCTCGCGAGTCCCAATTGTGATCCTCACGAAAGATCTCGAGGTTCGCCTCTACTCCGCGCCTGGGAAATATCCAGCGCGCAAACAATGACGCCATCTGATTGTCAGCGTCGCCGGTCGGGTCTCCAGTCCCCGGGGATGTCCGAAGCCCTTTCTTGAACAGTCCTTCGAAGGGTTTCGACCACCCGTTCCATCGCGAAGATCCCGCGCGGTACGGACTATGGAAGAAACGGCTCGCGCCAAGTTCAAGACCGGAGACGAATTGCGGCATGAAACTGATCGACAAACCTGTTGCGAGGCGCTGAGTTCCAGGCTGATTGACGTCAACGTACGTCTCACTCCCCTGCACGGGAGACCACGCGCTCTGTTGCAGCAGGCCCAGGATGTATTGCCCCGAGATGCGACCGAAACCGGGTACCGCCAGCCCGCGTCCATTCGTGCCAAAAAACAGATGCGGGAACCCTCCGGCGTTGGATCCGAAAATCGCGGGGAACGCCTCACCCGTGCCCCAGCCGAGACTTGCGGTCGATATTCCGACGTTGACGGTGCGAAGTGAGAGGCGAATCGAACTTTCGCCGGCATCGAAGCGATGATACGCCGATGCGCCCATGCGTTGGGGCAAGTCAACGACAAACGCGTATTGGGGTTCGCCGTAGGGAGAAACGCCATCGATGTGTTGCGGTATCAACGGAAAACTCGCATTCTGTGCCCAAAACACCACCGGCGCCGCCACCGCAGTCACCGGCCCCCAACGAAACGTCGCCGCACCACCAAGCGCCGTCGTGAGCCCGCGCCCCTGCCACATCGCGCCATCGTTCGCACCCCACGGAAAACCTGTGTTCACACTTGAGAAGAGCATCCCGCCGAGTGAGGCCCGCGGCACCAGCGCCTTTTGCATCGCCGGCTGCCATGGATGCGCGTCGCTCGATGTATCACTCAATAACTCCGACAGTTCGACCGGCCCGAACGCTCGCGCCCCCCACGCCACCGGCTTGATAACCCCCGCCATCGCCAACGCTCGCACATACCGCTCCACATCTCCACCCACAACCGCACCCAGTGCCGCACCTGCCGGCCCCGTGTTCGATTGCCACTGCGCCGTCAGCGGCGACGCGCACCACTGCAACGCAACACACACCGTCAGCACAACCCATCGTGAGAACCAAGGCATCGGTGTATCTTAGCACCATCGCCTCATGCTGACACACCTCCGCGCGTTGATCGCGCTGCCATTCGTCGCGGCACCGATCTCGGCGCAGCTGATACCGCCCTCCGCGCGATGCGCCGGCGGCGCCGTCACAACAACGCTGCCCGGCGGACTCGTCGACGAGAACATCAGAGCGCGTACGATTCGGAGCGGTGGCATCTGGTCCCTCACGCGCGGCGCGACCGATGCCGCCAAAGCAAGCATGCTCGCCGACAGTGCGCCTGCCAATCTGCGTGTCGCTGCGGTGCTCCCCGAGCTCCTCGTGACATCTCAGCAGGCTTTCCCGCTCGCCGCCAACGACGGACCGATGTGGGCCGGGAAGGGACTCAGCTACAGCGTCACCGGCGGCGTCGCCATCTGCGGACGCAACGCGCGATGGGGCGCGATCGTCGCGCCGACATATTGGTACGCGGAAAACGCTGCGTTCGATCTTCCGGACAATCCCGAATTCGTACCACCACTGCGTGCCGACTACAGCCCGTGGGCTTCATCGTATCACTACATCCCACGTTCGCTCGATGCGCCACGACGATTCGGCAACGGGGCACTCCGGCGATTCGAGCCGGGAGCGCTGGCCCTCTGGTATCGCGGGCCGCGCGTTGAAGCTGGCTTCACAACCGAATCCGAGTGGTGGGGCCCAGGGCAATACAACGCGTTGCTCATGAGTTCTCAGGCCGCCGGCGCGCCGCGTGCGTACGTACGCACGTCGAAGCCGATTCGCGCCGCAGGAGAACTCGACATTCGCTACTTCATCGGTGGTCTCTCCTACTCACCATTTTTCTTCCGCGACACGGAAGACTCGACACGCACACTCACCGGTCTCACAGTCGTCTGGCGACCAGCGTTCGAACCTGGACTCTCAATCGGTGCAGCGCGCCTCGTGGCCGCGCCGATTCTCGGCAACGGGTGGTTACGGCATGTGCTTGATCCGGTGACGAATGTCGGCACACCGAACGCACTGCCCTATTCAGACAAGACGCAGACGCCGGGACCCGATCAGCTGTTCAGCCTCTTCGCCGACTGGCGGC
This sequence comes from Gemmatimonadaceae bacterium, assembly GCA_031380785.1. Classification (GTDB taxonomy): domain Bacteria; phylum Gemmatimonadota; class Gemmatimonadetes; order Gemmatimonadales; family Gemmatimonadaceae; genus JACMLX01. The sequence continues at coordinate 10,259 of JANMWU010000429.1, read as the reverse complement.
TGCCGAGTGACGGCGCCGAAATCTGGTTTGAATGGGGACGCGCGGAGTTGCCGCAGGGTCTTCGTGATTTCTTTGAGTCGCCAAATCACACACAGGCAGTGACGCTCGGCCTCCAAAAAGTCGGAGCGATGGAGCGACCCGACTGGACCTGGCGCGTTGGTGCGGAGTATTCGCAGACGAATCAAAGCTCCACCTATCGTGAGCGGCCGACTGGTTCGTGGTATACCAGTCGCGCCATACAAGGCGGCTTCACGCAAAAAGGTCAGGTCCTCGGCGCCATCATCGGGCCCGGCAGTGTCACACAGCGCCTCAATCTCGACTTTGCAGGACCGCGACAGTCGATCGGTATGTTCGCGTATCGCATCAAATGGGACGACGATGCCTACTACACCATTCCGCGCCCGATGGGCGGCGCGATCTGCAAGCACGACGTCAGCCTCGCCTTCGGCGTTCGCGGCTCGACGCGCGCCGGCGCCGGTTGGATGGAAGCAACGCTGACGAGCCAGAATCGGCTGAATCTGTACTGGCAGGCATCCGGATACTGCTTCGACAATCCCGATCTGCAGATCGACCAGCAAAACATCTCGCTCGAATTCCGCTTTCACCCACGCATGCGTTGATCTGTGCGAGCAAAGCCGATCCGTCGGCGCTGCAGATCTTCCGCGCCAGTGCCGCGCTGAGACTTCTGAGCCTAGCTTCCCATCCTTGCGTACCGCGTTGTACCCAGCGCCTCTGGTCGGCATCCGCCGCTGGAGATCCCTCGAGCCGCTGAACTGACGAGTGTTCTGCCCGACTCAGCCCACGGCTCGCGCCGAATCGTGACGTCCCCTCCGCCTCCGTCACCACGGTCGAGGCCGCGACGTCGCCTCAACGATCCGACGCCGCTGCGTCACGCGACGACTGACGAGACGTACAATGATGTCGCGTTGCCGGAAATCCTCCACGCGCGCGCTCCTCACGCGGTCTATCGCCATCTGTGGCGCACAGTGCTGCGTATTCTCGTGCTCGTCGCAGCCGACCTGGTGACGCTTGAAGTGCTGCGAATCATTCTGTCAGCAGCGCGCGATCGGGCCTGGTTTGGAGCCCGCGTCGCAGAGCTGCTCGCATCCATTGTTCCGGCGGGTGCGGTACCGGCGCTGCCGCTGCAGGCTGCGGTACTCCTCGGTCTGACCATCTGTGGCGGCTACGTCGGCGGCGCACGCAAGCGGCACATCCGCAGCGTCGCACTCGGCGCCATGCTGGGCGTGCTGTTCGTCACCTGGACGGATCTCTTTGCGTCGCCGAGCGCCGGCCGGTTGCTCGGCGTCCCATTCGTCGGACTGGCCGTTGCGGCCACTCTCGTGGCTGTCCGATTTTCGCTCGACCTGGTGGTCGAACGCCTTCGTCCGCGCGCGGCTTTCGCCCTGCGCGCCATCCTGGTTGCGCCGACGCGCGATCTGCGCGCCGGCAGAGCCCATCCTGCGTTCTCCGATCCGACTGAATTCCGTTTTGTCGGCGATGTCGACACGACGCGCGTTGCACTGGAGGCCGGCCCGCTCGGTCCGACCAGCGCGATGATGCGATTGATCGACGAGCACCGTGCCGACACAGTGGTGCTGTTCGGCCATCTGACGGAACCGGTGGCGGAGCGCCTCGCTCGCGTCGCCGACGCTGCGGGATGCAACGTCGTCTGTCTGCCACGCACGCTGGCGCTGCACGGGTTCGAACCGCAAATCGTCTTCCATCACGGCGATCCACTGATGCGCCTCGTGCGCCCTGGGGAGCGGGGTCGGCAGCTGGTCGTGAAGCGCGCAACCGACGTTGTGATCTCAACCATCCTGCTTGTCCTGCTGGCGCCCGTGTTCGCCCTGGTCGCACTCGCGGTGCGCGTCACGTCGCGCGGACCGGCACTCTTCCGGCAGGTGCGCGTGGGGCAGGGCGGGCGACTCTTTCAGATGTGGAAGTTCCGCTCGATGATCGCCGCGGCAGCCGAGCAGCAGGACGAACTGCGAGCGCGCAACGTGTACGGCGAAGAACCGCTGTTCAAAATCGCGCACGATCCGCGCATCACGCCCTTCGGTCGATTCCTGCGCAAGACCAGTCTCGACGAGCTCCCTCAGTTCTGGAACGTCCTTCGTGGCGAGATGTCGCTCGTCGGACCTCGTCCACCGTTGCCGGACGAAGTGGCTCGCTACAGCGAGCGCCATTTCGTGCGCCTCGATGTCCGTCCGGGACTGACCGGGCCGTGGCAGGTCTCCGGCCGGAATCGCATCGTCCATTTCGAGGACGTGGTGCAGATGGAGTCCGAGTACATCGCCGACTGGTCTTTCGCTCGCGATGCTGTGATTCTCGCGCGCACGCTGCCCGCAGTGATCCGGATGGACGGCGCGCTCTGAGCCAGCTCGCGGGATTCGGTGCGCGACTCCGCTTCATCGCCGATGTCTCTGACTGAAAAATGCGCATCCGCGTGCGGCGGTGCCCGCCAAGGACGTCCGGCATACGTGAGCCGTTTTACACGATTCCTGCGCGTATATCACAGTCGTCCCGAATCACGATTTCTCGACGAATGAGCTGCTCGGGCGCAAGTTCGTGCATGTTTCGGCGCCTATTTATGCTTAAAATCCTTGTGTGGGAGCACGTGAGCCATTAGAATCCTCTATTGAGAGTTTCATCTCACGTAAGTCTGGGCCGTTTGCCGTTGTCGATTGAGAGCGGTAAGGCCTTGACAGCGTCGTTCAGTCAGGGGCGTTTGGACCAACCTCGGCTGTCACAGTGTACCCGTGATTCCGACGCACTGAGATTGGTTAGACACCTGTTACATTCCGGCACAGGGAAGACCGCCCGGGCGCACTAAGCTTTGTTTTGCAGGTACGAAGCAGTTACGAAAGTGCTGACGCAGTAGTCATTCGGCGACCCGGTCATGACGCACACGAGGTCGTCGTTTCGGCGGCTTGCACGAACGACGTGTCCTCGGGTCCGGCGCACGATGACAGGCGCCTGATCAGTCTCTCTCGCTCCACAGGTGGCGAACGTGCCGTTCATGCCGCTGGATCCATTCATTGGCGCGCAAGATGTGCGTCTGCCGCAGGAGGGCGCGCTGGCACTGAGCCGGTCGCGACCCGACTGCGATGTGGGTGGTGTCTGTGGCATCGTGCTTGCCGGCACGCATCACTGGGGTGACGGCGTTTTTGAGCGCGTTCTTCGCGGACCGCTGCTGCCCGTCGCGCATACCCCGCTGATCAAATATCCATTGCAGTGGTTGCGTGATGCGGGTATCCGCTCCGCCGTGCTGTGCGCCAACAGCGCCACCCCGTCGTTGCGCGCCGTGCTCGGTGACGGCGCCGCCATGCAGATCGCACTCGACTACTTCGAGGATGCCGAGCCGCGCGGACCAGCCGGCTGCGCTCGCGACGCGGTGACCATGTCCGCTGCACGCACCTTCGTTGTCATCGAAGGCACCATCGTGCCGACCCTCGACTTCGATGCGATGCTGGCGGCGCACCGGCAGTCTGGCGCAGCTGCCACAGTGGTTGTCGAATTCGACCGACGTCGCCGCGGTATGGCGAGTGGTGTGCGTCGTCAGCCCGCCGGCATCTACGTGTTCGAGCGCAGTGCTCTCGAGTCGGTCGCCGAGCATGGGTATCAGGACATCAAGGAAGGTCTGCTCGGCCGACTGAACGCGTCTGGCTCGCATGTCGCTATGCATGAAGTGCACGGACTGTCGGCCAAGGTGCTCGACTACTCGAGCTATGCCGCCGTCAGTCGCTGGCTCGTCTCGCGCTCGATCGAGCGGCCCGCACTCCTGTCGCACTACATCCGCTCGGGTGAAGGAATGCATCACCCGACGGCCTTCGTGCATCCATCGGCGCGACTGATTGGGCCGGTCTTGCTCGCCGAAGGAGTGCGCGTTGACGCGGACGCCGTGATCGTGGGACCCGCATCCATCGGCGAGCGATCGATCGTTTCCGCCCGCGCGCTTGTGTCGCGCTCTTTCATCTGGGACGACTGCGTGATTGGTGAGGATGCCATCGTCGACTCGTCGGTGCTCGCTGATCGATGTGTTGTCGTTTCCGGCGACCGGCTGCGCAGCGTGACGCAGGTGCCCGAGCAATTCGGCGTTCCGGAGCGCCCCTCGTCCGATGTGGCAACCGACGGTGCCAATCTCGAGCTGTTGCCCAGCCGCGAGTCGGCATCGGAGCGGCTGCGCATCGGGTTCGGATTCAATCGTGACAGTACAGCGACTGACTTCCGCCTTACGCGAGAGCAGGCGACGTTGAAATGAGCATTGTGCCCGTTCTGCTGGACGTTCGACCGTCGTACGCGCGCAATGCACTCGATACCGGTTCGCTCCTCCTTCTCCCGACGGCGGATGACCTGCTGCTTCGCGAAGTGATGCGCAGCGTGCAGCGCGTTACTGCGCATCATCCGGTTGTGCTGACTGACTTTGCGCCGGACGCCGAATACGAACGCCGGGTGCGCTCAGGCTACTCGAATGTCGAGACGATCCGCAGTGTGTCCCAGTTCCGGGCGCTGATCGAGAAGTTCACACCGTCGGATTCATTTCTGTTCGTGGCGCCGGTGTGCTATCCGTCAGAGGGCGTGGATTTGCGGCCGCTGTGCACGGCCGCCGCCAACGACGCGCGAATGGTCCGGCACCTGGTTGCGTTCGAAGCGCCGACGCTGCGCACGAAAGAGCTGGTGCAGGCTGACGATGATGGACGCGTGCGACGGATTCAGCGCTATTTTGAGCCGGTGACCTGGCCGTTTCCGTCCGGTGTGCTGGCGTCGCTGGTGCCGGTGGCGTGTGCGCAGATGGTGATGCCGCTGACGTTGACGTCGCTCGAGGAATTGCGTTTGCAGCTGTCGGCGAACGGCATGCCGAATCAGGACGTGCCGTTTCACGGTGACTGTTTCGATCTCAACGACGAGGCCGGCGTGCTCGCGCTGAGCGAACGACGCGTGAGCGCGCTGTCAACGCTTCGTGAGCTGGGCAAAGTGCGCGGACAGAGTTCGTCACTGCTTGCGCCCAGTGCAACGGTGCATGCGACGGCCCGTCTGGTCGGCCCGGTTGTCGTGCGTGATGGCGCTGATGTCGGTGCGGGCGCTCTGATTGTGGGACCCACGACGATTGGCGATGGTGCTCGCGTTGGTGCGGGCGCGGTGGTGGCGCAGTGTCTTGTGCTTTCCGGTGCCGTCGTCGCTCCGGCATCCACCGTTCGGCATCGCATCGTCAGCGGCGATTCGTCGCACGCGTCGGCGCTCGGTGGTCAGCGCCGCCATACCGCGCCCAACCTGGTTGCCGCGCCGGAGCCGGTGCGGCGGCTCGCCATTCCACCGTACGTCGCGGTCAAGGCCCTGTTCGAACCGCTGCTCGCGCTCGTGGCGCTGATCCTGCTCGCGCCCGCGATGGCCGTGATGGCGTTGCTGGTGAAGTTCACGTCCACCGGTCCGATCTTCTACGGCGATTCGCGCGAAGGCAAGGATGCACGCGCGTTCAAGTGCTGGAAGTTTCGCAGCATGCTCACCAATGCCGACGAAATGCAGCGCGCGCTGGCTGCGCAGCAGCAGATGGACGGCCCGCAATTCAAGATGGATCGTGACCCGCGCGTCACGAAGATCGGCGCGATTCTGCGCAAGCTGAATGTCGACGAATTTCCGCAGCTCTGGAATGTGGCGTGCGGCGACATGAGTTTCGTCGGCCCGCGTCCGTCACCGTTCCGTGAGAATCAGATCTGCATTCCGTGGCGCAACGGTCGCTTGTCGGTACGACCCGGCATCACCGGTCTCTGGCAGGTTTGCCGGCGTGACCGCGATCGGGGCGATTTCCACCAGTGGATTCACTACGACCTCCTGTACGTCAGGAACGTGTCGTTCCGACTGGATGTGATGATTTTCCTGGCGACGATCTTCACGCTCGGCGGCCGCAAGCCGGTGCCGCTCGGTCTCATGCTCGGGCGTCGTCCTCGCACACGCACGCGTCGATTCACGGTGTCTGATGCCGCGCGATTCCGTTCGCGATCGGACTCGTTGCGCGGAACGGTGCCGCAGTAATGCGCAGCGCCAGATTTGCCTTCCTCCCGCCACACATCGGGGTCTTCGTTTCTTCGCTACTGCTGAGTGCGCCACTTCTCGCGCAGCAGCCGGTGTTGCGTGGTTCGTGGCTGTGGGTGACGACCGGGGAGCAGGGCTGGGACAATAACGTCCTGTATGTCGCTGACAGCGTTGCCACAAAAGACGTGATCCAACGCATCAACACGACCTTGCAGATTACGAAGGTCAGAGCACGCGGCTCCCTCACCCTGCTCGGCAACGGTGCGGCGCTGTTCTACGGCAAGGCAAAGCTGCTCAATACGATCTCGTACAACTTCTCCGCCGCCGGCACATACAAACTCGGCGCGCGCACCAACGCGCTCGCGTCCGCAAGTTACGGCAGGCAACTCGTCGGCGAAGTCACGGGCACCGCGGCGAATCCGTTGCTGCGACGGGCCTTGCAGCGCACGCTCTCCACGATTGGCGGCGTCGAGTATCGACTGTCGCCATTCATGACCGGCACCGTTGGCGCCACGTACTCCAAAGTGACCTTCGAGACGCCGGGCCTGATCCCCGGTACGAACATTGGCGGCAACGTCGCGCTCAAGCGACGCTTTCGCACCCGCGGATCGGTGGCGCTGCTGGCAGACATTTCGCAGGGAAACGCCCTCGGCGTTCCGCTGCAGACCCAGACACTGGCCGCTGCCTGGCAGCCGCTTTTCCGCTCGCTGCGCTCAGTGCAATTCGATTTCCGCGGCGGCATGACGCGAAGCGTGAATGCATCGAATCCGGCGGTCTTTTCACCGACGGGTTCGGTTACCGTGAGCGACACGATCGGGAAGGGTGTGCTGACAGTCGGTGCTACGCGAAGTGTCTCGCAGGGCTTCGGTTTGGGCGCGCTGCTCGTGACGACAGCCGAGGCAGCGTCGTATATCTTTCAGGCGCGACGAGGAAATATTGTCACGCTCAGCGCCTCCAACTCGAGCAGCAAATCGACCGGCGGCCCGATTGGCACGGCGGTGCCGCTGCGCGCAAGAGGCCTCAGCGCAACCGTGCGTCGCGTGTTTAGGAACGGCATCACCATTGGCGGCGGCGCTGCGTACCGTTTTCGGGACGATGTTGTGCGCGCCACGGGATACGCGGGGCAACTGCAGGCGGGATTTGCGCTCGGATCGCGTTGAGATGCTGTCTTTCAGTTCGCTGTCTTCCACTACGACTTTACGCGCCATGTTCAATTCTTTGCAGAAAAGGGCCAGGCACCTGATGCGGCACGCGGCACTGCTGTCAGCGGCCGCCGCAATCGGGCTCCTGAACGCTGCCTGCGGTTCTGCCATCGGTCCGTTCGTGTGGGCGAATGATTTCGTGACACAGTCGCCCGGCTCAGCCAGCGGCGCGTTCACGGTTGGCGTTGGCGATCTCGTCTCGGTGCAGGTGTTCGACAACGACAAACTGTCGGTGCGTGGCCGCGTGCGTGCGGATGGCATGCTCTCGGTTCCGCTGCTGAATGATGTGCCGGTCGCCGGACGCACGCCGCAGGAAGTCGGTGCGGATGTGGCGAAGCGTCTGCGCGACCAGAATCTCGTACTCAATCCGCGCGTGAACGTCTCGGTCGAGGATGTTCCGGCAGTGAAGATCTCGGTGATCGGATCAGTTGCGAAGCCGGGGAACTATGCGGTCGATCAGGGCAGCGGCGTGGCCGAAGCGCTCGCAGGAGCTGGCGGACTCACGGACTTCGCGCACAAGGACCGGATTTTCGTCGTGCGGAAGCTGCCGATTCCGGTGCGGATTCGCTTCACGTTTCAGTCGCTCACCGATACCGGTGCGGCGTCGAAATTCCGGATGCAGCAGGGCGACATCATTGTCGTTGAGTGATCGCGTCAGCTGACGTGGTGGAATAACGGTGCAGAAAGCTCTCCTGATGTCGGTGCTGCTGGCGAACGTCGTCATCCCGCTGTGGACGGCGACGAACCCATCGCCGCAGAAGGGATTGCGGCGGATGGTTTTTTGTATGGCGTTGTTCAACCTGGTTTACGTCTTCAGCATTATCTACGTGCTTCCGCGCCTTCCGGCCTGATCGTTTTTCCCTGGCATTGGACCAGACAATGAGCATTCCCGTTCGATCAAATAATCAGCCGCCTGACAACAACCCGTCGTCGATGGTGTCGTCGTCGCGGCCGTATGCCGTGCAGCGCGGCGGCGGCACGCCGACCGACATGCGTCCGGTGGAGCACGACGAGTCGCCGATATTCGTGCTGGCGAACGTCAAGGTTGCGGCCGGCTTTCCGCTCCGTGCGCTGAAGCGTCACCGCAAGCTCGCGATCGTGATCCCAGCGACGATCATGACGATCGTTGCACTGGTGATCGTGCTGTCGCAGAAGCACTACTATCTCGAGACGAAGTTCTTCGCCGAGAAGAATTTCGTCATGCCGGCCCTGAGCAATCCGCGCCGCGCCGTGACGGCTGAATCTGATTCACCGACGCGCCTCGCGGCGGAAGCCGTGATGCGTCGCACCAACCTGCTCGAAATTGTGCGACAGACTCAGCTCATGTCGCAGTGGGACAAGGTGCGCGGTCCTCTCGGCAAGATGAAAGATGTGGTTGTCACACGCCTCAGGGGCCCGGACACCGAAAGCCAGCGGCTGCAGGCGATGATCGGCATGCTCGAGAAGCGCATGTGGGTGACGACGAACGAAGGCACGGTCACCATCGGTCTTGACTGGCCGGATCCGGTCATTGGAACGCGGATCGTTCAGACCGCGCAGCAGAACTTTTTTGAGCAGCGCCACGCCTCCGAAGTCTCTCTGATCGGCGAAAGTATCGGCATTCTTGAGAGCTACGTCGCCGCCTCGCAGGCATCGATTCAGACAGCCGTGACGCAAATCAACGCCGCGCTTCCGAAGCGCGCCGCGATTAGGCAGCCGGTGTTCTCGCAGCGGTCGACAGCGCCAAAACCGCAGTCGCCGGCCGTGCTGGCGCTGCAGTCGGAACTCCGTGCGACCCAGCAGTCGATTGCCGAAATCAGCACCACGCGTGCGCAGCGCCTTACGGCGCTCCAGACGCGCCTGGCCGAACTGAAGGGGATGTATGGCAACGCGCATCCGGACGTCGTGCAGACCGAAGAGAACATCCGCGCGATCAGCGAGCCATCAACGCAGGTCGCTGCACTGACGGCGAAGGAGCGGACCGTCCGCGAACAACTTGCGGCGTTGGGTGCCTCGGAATTCTCCCCGACGGCATCAGCTGCGGCCCTGGAGCCGATGCTGGCGCGTCAGGCGATCGAACAGCTCACGCGCGTGCCGGTCGATTCGCAGGAGAAACCGGAAGTGACGTTCGCCCGCTCGCGCCTCAAGATCGCCACGGCCGACTACGAAGACATGCTTGGTCGTCTGGAAGGCGCAAAGATCGAGATGGAAACTGCCCGCGCCGCGTTCAAGTATCGCTACAGTGTGATCACGCCGGCCGCGATTCCTGACTCGCCGAGTTCGCCGAAAATTCCGAAGCTGCTCATCGGTGGATTGGTGGTCGCGATCGCGATCGCGTTCTTCACCGCGATCATGCTCGACTTCGGCGGCGGCAAAGTCCTTGAACCCTGGCAGGTTGAACTGATGCTCGGCGTGCCGGTGATGGCCGAGGTACGTCGCAGGTGACGGTTCCCGGACTGACGTCGCTGCCCGGTCGGACGGCGGCGAAGCCGCGCTTCACACTCAATCCTGATGGCGTTTCGCCAGGGACGCTGTGGTTCATCGTCGGGATGAACGTCATCATGACGACGTTGTTCATCCTGTCCGCGAATTCGATCGTCGCGATTTTCCCTCTGTTCCTGTTTTGCCTGTGCTGCCTTTTCCTTGTGACGTCACTGCGCAAGGTGATGTTCGTGCTGCTGTTCATCGTCGCGGCCAGCGATGCGACGGTGATTCCGTTCCCGGACAAATCGCTCTGGTTTCCGCCGCTGTACTGGCTGCAGTACGTGTTGGTCGAGAATCTGAACAAGACGCTTCCGATTGAAGCGCTGCGGTTCTCACTGCTGGAAGTGATCTTCGTGGCCATGGCCGTGCTCGCCGTTGCGCGCGTGGGCTTCAGGATCCGCGTTGACACCCGCGGCCGCAGCCGCGGCACGGTCGCTCTGACGTTTTTTCTGTTCCTGTCGTTTGCCGGCGTGCTCTGGCTTGAATTCTACGGTGTGGGTGTACGTGGCGGAGATTTCAGGCAGTCGTTGTGGCAATTCCGCCAGCTGTTCTGGCTGCCATTGA